>RFIL01000458.1 GCA_003695285.1 Calditrichota bacterium | reverse complement strand
GAATGGATGGGTTTTGGGACAATCTCAATTTTTTGGGGGAATGGTAATTGCTTCAGTTGTGCCTGTTTATCCATACAGGAGGTCAACAGGATGAGAGGGGGAGGGGAAGAGAGGGTCTCCTGAATCTCATGAATGAGCTGAATCCCATTCTTGGGGTGAAGATTTATGTCAATCAAACAAGCATCTAAGTTAGATTCACTCTCATTCGTGGCTTTAATTTTTTCCAGGGCAGTAGTGGAAGTAGTTGTCAGTTCTACCAGACAACCATAGGAACTTAAAATCTTTTTTAAAATTTCCCCATTCCCCTGATGAGGTTCTACCACCAGAATTTTTCTCCCCCATAATATTTCGGTTTCCTGTGGCGTTATTTGACGGAAGGAGCCTTCTTTATTGCTGGTCTGGAAGGGGATAATACACCAGAAAGTGGATCCCACCCCAACCTCGCTTTCAACGCCAATTTTTCCTCCCATCAGTTCGGTTAGTTGTTTGGAGATGCTTAATCCTAATCCGCTACCGCCATATTTCCGGGTCGTTGAACCATCCGCCTGAGAAAAGCTTTCAAAGATGACTGATTGCTTTTCCCGCGGAATTCCTATACCGGTATCTTTCACTTCCACTTTAATGGTGGTTTCCCGGGAGTTGCTTTTCATTAGATAGACACTCAGAACAATCTCTCCCTTTTCAGTAAATTTAACTGCATTCCCCAGAAGATTCAGAAGGATTTGCTGAAACCGTACCGGATCCCCTTTTACATATCCCGGTAGCTGGGAATCTACATCAATAATTAATTCCAGCCCTTTTTCATACACACGTGGGGTAATAATTGCACTGGTGCGATTGATAATCTCTTCCAGGGAAAAATCAATGGATTCCAGTTCCAGTTTTCCAGCTTCAATTTTAGATAAATCAAGGATATCATTGATCAGATGTAAGAGTGATTCTGTGCTGCTTTTGATAATGGTGGCATATTCCCGTTGTTCATCGGTTAAATCCGTATCCATCAGTAGATGATTCATCCCAATAATGCCATTAATCGGTGTGCGGATTTCATGGCTCATGTTTGCCAGAAATTCACTTTTCAGCCGATTTACCCGTTCCAACTCGCGGTTTGTTTGTTCCAGTTTATATTTCGTTTCTTGGAGTGTGGTTAAGGTCTCCTCCAGTTGTTGCTTTTGAGTCCGAAGTTCTGCCGTCCGTTCTTTTACCAGATTTTCCAGCAAAAGATTCTGTTTCTCTATCTTATAGGTACGGTATTTAACGATAAAAGTGAAAACAGCAATGAGAAACACCATCCCTAACACCATAAACCAGGGAGTAAGCCAGAAAGGGGGTAATATGGAAAACTTTTTTTGAAGTGATTCAGACCATGGGTATTGATATTTCCGGGCCTGTACTTCCAGGGTGTAATCACCCGGGGGTAAGTTGGGATAATAAATTTCTTCTCCTTCCAGAATATGCCAATCCGGATCGTAACCGGCGAGACGATAACGAACGGAAATGTGGTGAGGGTTAATGTAGGAAAGGATGGCTACCTTCGCTTTTAAATCGTCATGTGGATAAGGGATGGAAGATAAACTATCCAGATTAACCGCGTAGTTACTGAAAGAGACATTGGACAATTGTATTTGCGGGGGGGATGGGGTGATATAATCATACTGAGGGAAATAGTGACTTAACCCATTGGCGGTGGCAAACCAGATGGTACCATCCCAATCTTCGAAAAATCCGCCGGAGTTGGATTCATGACTGGCATAACCTTCATAGGTTCCGTAATGAACAAATTTTTCGCCATCAAAGCGATCCAGCCCCCGGGCTGTTCCAATCCACAAATTGTTATGCCGATCAACCCCCAGAGAATAGACTGCATCATTATATAAACCATCTTCACCAGTAAAGGTACGGAAAGAAGTACCATCATAACGAGTCACTCCTCGCGAGGAGTGATAGCCGAACCAGATATTGCCATTTAAATCTTCACAAAGATAATAGGGATCGGGTCCTGCCAGTCCATCCTCTGGTGTAAAGGTTCTCCATGTGGTCCCATCCAGCATGGATAAGCCTCCATCTCCGGAAATCCAGATTCGATTTTTGCTATCCTTCAGTAAACGGGAGTTGGTAAATTTTTGTCCTGGAACCGTGACTTCCTGATATCCTGTTTCAGTCTCTTTGAGCACCTCATTATCAACAGCTATCCATTTCTTTCCCTCAGCATCAATGATCATATGAATAATGTTACCATATGAACTTACTTCCGGTACATCATAAAATCGTTGACCGTCATAATAGTTCAGTCCCTCACGGTTTCCAATCCACAAAATTCCGTTGTTATCATAATACAAAAAGTAAATGTAACCATCATTCAGCCCATCTTCTTCGTGATACTGTTTCCAGCTTTTCCCGTCAAAGCGAGCCAGCCCGTCAATGGTACCCACCCATAAATAGCCATTATTATCTCTGACAATGGGTCGGACGTTGCTGCAGGGTAGCCCATCCTTGCTGAAGTAATTGACAAAAGCTCGCCCGCTAAATTTTGCGATACCTCCAAATCCTCCAATCCAGATGATGCCTTCCCGGTCCTGAAGAATGGTGGAAACAATTTTGAATGGTAACCCGTTGCGACGGGTGATGCGCTGAATATGAGCGCCCTCTATTATGCAAACCCCATCTTCCGTACCCACCCATACAGAACTATCCCTACTGATAGTGACCGCGGTAATCATTCTGCTCTTAAAATCCTCCCGGCCGGAGAATTTGGCGATGAGTGTGGAATCCCGGTAAGCGTATAAGTAACTTCGGGTAAGCAGCCAAATTCTTCCCTCGTTATCAAACACAATCTGGTCAACGCGAGGATTATTCAGTTCCGGAAAATGATATCGCTTGAAATGATTGGCTTCTTGATAAAAAACTCCTTGAGCGGATGCAATCCATAGCCTCCCTTGCGGACCTATGGTGAGATTTAAAATTAGCGTTTGTGGCACTCCCTGAAGGGAATCATAACTGTGAAAGTCTTTTCCATCCCATTTTACCAGACCTTTGTGGGTCCCGAACCACACATTATCCATGGAATCAACCACGATATCTCGAACGTGCCGATCCGGTAGCCCATCCTTTTCGCTATAATTGACGAATTTGATGCCATCGAAAGAACTTAATCCGCCGTTGGTGCCCAACCATATTCGCTTTTTGCTGTCCTGAGCTATGGTGTAGATATGATCATCAGTCAAACCATGCCGAATAGTGTATACTTCAAATTGACGGCCGTCGAAACGATTCAACCCCGCTTCCGTTCCCACCCAAAGATAGCCATCGCTGTCCTGAAAAACAGAAAGGACTACCAGCTGGGATAGACCATCATCTCCAGTATAATTATGGAAGACATATTGCTGTGAATATCCCAGGGCGGAAAGTAGGAGAAACCCAAGGAACAAAAGGAGTTGTGTAGCGAATGATTTCATCGGTATTTGTACCGGTTCAACCGGTGTATTATTCAATTCCTTATTTTCTGAATTCAAAAAATTTGAACCCTTAACCCAATGTAAGAAATTATGATGTTCACACCACCAGTATTGGAATAGTATTATATTCGATGTATCACCCTAAAAACTTCAATTTTTTCTCAGCTTGATTTTGTGTTTTTCAAAAAATCTGATTAACTTTTCTACCATCACATCCTGTTGACAATCTAACCAGAGGTAAAAAATGGAAATATGGCAGCTTTGGATCATTGCCGGTGTCATTCTGTTTATCCTTGAAATTTTTACCCCGGTATTTGTTGAAGCCAGTTTTGGAATCGGTTGTTTTATGGCCGCCCTTACCGCTGCATTGGGTGGAAGTGTTACCGTCCAATTTATTGTGTTTGGGCTAACTGTCATTGTGGTCTTTTTTACAGTCCGTCCCCTGTTTATGAAAGTATCCCATCGATATAGTGATAAGCGAAAAATCGGGGTAGAGGCGTTGATCGGTAAAACCTGCCTGGTCACCGAAGCGATTGATAACGATAAAAATACCGGACGGGTTCAAATTGGAGGCGAAAACTGGAAGGCATCCTCGGAAAATGGTGAACCTATTCCGGAAGGGGAAAAAGTAGTGGTTAAAAGAATTGAAGGTATTACTGTTTATGTTGTTAAACTAACGAGTGGAGGGTAAAAAATGGGTTCTCTGTTTTTTATCGTACTGTTTTTTGTTGTTCTGGTTATCATTTTTGTTATTAAAGGATTAAAAATTATTCCTCAAGCGGAAACAATGATTATTGAACGGCTGGGAAAGTATCATCGTACCTTAAGCAGCGGTGTCAACATTATCTGGCCTATTTTTGACAAACCAAGGGAGATTCACTGGCGTTTTAAGAAGACGGATGTCTCAGGGCAGACCATCATTTTGACTCAGCAAACTCACCGAATTGATTTACGTGAGCAGGTTTATGATTTTCCCCGTCAGAATGTCATTACCCGGGATAATGTTACCATTGAGATTGATGCCCTGCTGTATTTTCAAATAATAGATCCGGTGAGGGCTGTGTATGAAATTGCCAATCTCCCGGAAGCAATCGAAAAGTTAACCCAAACAACCCTGCGGAATGTCATCGGGGAACTGGATCTTGACGAATGTCTGGTATCTCGAGACACCATCAACAGCAAGCTGCGGGGGATATTGGACGAGGCTACTGACAAATGGGGAGTGAAAGTCAATCGAGTGGAGTTGCAGGATATTACTCCGCCCCGGGATATTCAGGATGCCATGGAAAAGCAAATGCGAGCTGAGCGGGATCGTCGGGCCATTATCCTCAAAGCGGAAGGTGAGAAAAAAGCGAAGATTCTGGAGGCGGAAGGGATTCGAGAATCTGCTATTCACAGAGCGGAGGGAGAAAAGCAGGCAAAAATTTTACAAGCGGAAGGAGAAGCGGTAGCCAAACTGCGAGTTGCAACGGCTGAGGCAGAAGCGGTGAAAAAGGTGGCAGCAGCCATTACTGAAAGTAATGCCGACCCTGCCAATTATTTAATCGCTTTGCGTTACATTGAGACGTTGAAAGAAATGGTGTCCGGAAAAGACAATAAAGTCATCTATTTGCCCTATGAAGCCACTGGTGTTTTGGGCTCTCTGGGAGGTATTAAAGATCTCTTCTCGCAAATGCCCCCCAAACAATAAAAGCATTTTTCTTTGTGAGGGAATATGAAAATTTCAATAGCACTTTTCTTTCTCCTGTTGACCGGGGGAATGATGCTTTATCCGCAGAATTGCGATGTAGCCTCTGTGGGGTTACCGCCTATAAATGATTTAGGGACCAACTTCTGGCAGGGCTTTCAGGGAGGACTCTATCCCAACGGTTCTAATCAACGTCCTGTTTCCCATGATAGTGCAGGAATCGCGCTGGCCACCACTGTTCAGCCACTGGATGTGTTCGGGAATCCGGATTCGGTTAACGGAAAGATTGTGCTCCTATCAATTGGCATGTCGAATACGAATTATGAATTCGAAAAATTTCAGCAGCTTGCAAATAATTTACCCAACAAAAATCCTTATCTGGAGATTGTCCAGGGGGCTCAACCGAATAAGGATATTATTGCCATCGTAGATACCAACGATAGTTTCTGGAGTGTGATTAATGATACTCTTCTGAATCGTGGTCTATCTCCACAACAGGTGCAAACTATCTGGTTTAAAGAAGCAGAAGTTTTTCCTCAGGATACCACATTTCCCGGTTATGCGAATTATTTAAAAGACCTCTTTCGAACGGCGTTGAATATCATTCAGAACAAGTTCCCGAATGTCAAGCAAGCATTTCTCTCCAGTCGTATCTATGGTGGATATGCGGTCTATTTTGCGAATCCGGAACCATTTGCATATTTCAGCGGATGGTCGGTAAAATTTCTGATAGAAGACCAGGTAAATGGGGATTCTTTACTTAATTATAAAGGACCTCATCCAAGAGCCCCCTGGCTGTCCTGGGCTGCTTATTTATGGGCTGATGGGATGATTCCCCGTAACGACGGGCTCATCTGGGAATGTCCCCTGGATTTTGAATGGGATGGGTTACATCCTTCGGATCCCTGGGGAAGGCTGAAAGTGGCGAATCTGTTACTGGATTTTTTTTCAACGGATGTGGCAACCGTACCGTGGTTCTTTGATTCTGCAACCATCCCGGATATTAATGTGTCTCCCGCTTCTGTTGACTTTGGTAACGTGGGGATTAATACCACTGTTTCTCAAACGGTTACAATCACGAATTCAGGGCTGACAGATTTAATGATCACCGGGGCGACTTTAACTGGAGGAAACACTTCTGAATTCACCATCAGCAACGCCATAATACCACAGTTGCTCCATCCCGGTGAAAGCTCTTCGCTGGATGTGTCCTTCACTCCCACAACCACGGGTGTAAAAACCGCTACACTCCAGTTGACCAGCAATGATCCCAATGAAACCCCTCTCTTCATCTCATTAACCGGTACGGGTATTTCTCAACAGAGTCAGTTTCTGTTCGCAGTTAACAAAGATTGGAATCTGGTGGGGTTACCTCTTCTGGTACCTGATAATTTCTATCTTAGCGTTTATCCAAATGCCATACCGGGGACACTCTTTGGATGGGACGGTCAATATGTCGCTGAAGATTCATTGCAACCCGGACACGGGTACTGGTTACGTTTCCCGGTGGCGGATACCGTTGTCATCAGTGGAACGTTCAGTGGGACACAACTTATTTCATTAAAACCCGGCTGGAACATGATCAGTGGCGCCTCCTGCGATATCGCTCTGGTGGATGTGATTGACCCTCAGGGGATCATTGTTCCATCCACTCTCTATGGATTTGATCAAGCTTATTTTCTTGCTGACAGCATTTTACAGGGAAGGGGATACTGGATACGCGCCAGTGATTCCGGGCAGGTCATTCTGAATTGCGGAGGGGGGCTTCAATCTATCAGTAAATCTAACCCTTCGGAAAAAAACCGGGAAAAAACATTTCAACCCAATGGGTTGATTTTGCATATTCAAGATCATCTCGGAGCTGCTCAACGGTTGTATTTCGATGTAGACCCAAATTCCATCGAGAATCCGGGTATGTTTGAGCTGCCTCCGCTACCCCCACCGCCATTGTTTGATGTCCGTTTTGCAAATAATACCCGGTTGAGCTTAGCCCCGCATGCTCAAATCCTTATTCAGGGTGGGGTAGATCCGGTACAAATCCGTGTGGAGAAAATACCTTCGGAGAAATCCGTGCTTTATCTCCTGGAAGTGGAGAGCGGCAATCATGTGGAAACATACCATCTCACAAAAGCTCTTGTGGTGAATGTTCATCCCAGAGGAAGTCGGGTATTTCTCCATAAACAAAAGGTAATCCCATCAGCGGTGATACTGGGACAGAATTATCCCAATCCTTTCAATCCCATGACAGTGATACCATTTCAAATTAGCCGGCAGGGTAAAGTTTCTCTGGTGGTATATAATACGTTGGGACAGGTGGTAAGATCACTGGTGGATGAAACCCTTACTCCGGGATTCTATGAATTTTCCTGGGATGGCAGAGATGACTCTGGTGATCAAGTCTCCAGCGGAGTTTACCTTTACCGGTTAGAAATGGATGGCAAACCGCTCCAGATACGAAAAATGGTTCTGATGCGCTGATCCCGATGGTCGAAAATCATGGGTGATCGAGGTATTTCCAATTAGCCCTCTCTGGTGGAGAGAGGCACTTCTCCATCCGCAGCAGCCGGTTTCCGAAACCATCGGTATAAATTGGTAAGGAAGATGGCCAGATCATCAAATAATGTATAGAAGAGCGGGACCACCAATAGTGTCAGAAACGTGCCGGTTAACAATCCCCCGATAAGAGCTCTACCCATGGGAGCATAAGGAAAGCCGAAGAGGTTTGCAGAACCAATCGCCATGGGAATCAATCCCCCGATGGTGGTAAAGCTGGTCATTAATATGGGGCGAAATCTGTTTTTGGCAGCATCCAGTATCGCATCCCTCCGACCGTATCCCTCCCGTCGTCGTCGGTTAATCATATCAATTAACACAATACCATTGTTGACCACCACACCGATGAGGATAACAATTCCGATTCCTGCCATCATGTCCTGCGGTGTTTTGGTCACGAATAAGGCTAAATAAGCACCGAACAAAGCCAGGGGGATGGCTAACATAATGGAGAGGGGGAGCACCAGGGATTCAAATAAAATCGCCATTAAGATATACACAAAAATCACGGAGAGAATAATGGCGGAAGTGAAGCTCTGGTTCTGTTGAGCGAAGCGTGAGAATCGCGCTCCTTTTTCCCATCGATATCCTACCGGTAAGGGAAAATCCTTCATGATTTGATCGATTTGAGCTGAGATTTTAGGGATATCTTCCATCAATGTTTTGGCCTTAATCTGGAGATAGGTTTTTCCGTTTTCTCTGGAAATTTCACCGAATCCCTTTTCAATTCCAAAAGATGCTATCGCTGAAAGGGGAATGGGGCGCCCCTGCCGATTGGTGAAGGTCATGTTCTTTAGTTGCTGGAGATTCTCCCGATCGGCTTCCTGGAGTTGAATACGCATTTCAATTTCTTTGTTGGTGGACTGGAATTTCGGTAGCGTTATACCCCGAACCGCATACATGACCGTATAAGCCACCTGGTCAGGGTTTATGTTGTTTCTGGTGGCAATATCGCGATCCATGGTAATGCGGATTTCATCAGCACCGGATTCCCGATCGGTTTCTACACTTATCACCTCCGGCAAAAGCCGCATCCGTCTTTCCACCTCTTTTGCCAGTTCAGCCAATTTATTCGTGTCATCCCCGAACAACATGATGGACACAACACCTTCCTCACCAATTTCGCCTCCCCTCCAGGAGGTGCGAAGTGTGACCCCGGGTTTTTTGGGGATTCGTTTTTGAATATCTGCCAGGACTTCGTCGCGGCCCATCCGGATATTCCCTTTTTTACCAATAGCCGATAATATCCAGCGATATACTGTATTAAACCATTGTTCTTTGGGTGGTGGATTGAGATAGATCCGTATTCGCCCCAACCCTCTTCGAAAACCAGTATCCACAGCTTTGATATCGTATTCGGTGGAGTGAGCAAATATGGTATCTTCTACCGATTTGAAGTAGGCATTGGCCTCATCTGTGGTTAAATGATTGGGAAGATCAAAAATCAACCAGATATCGCTGATGTTACCCGATTGTTGATCGGATTTGGGGGTTTGGGGAATTAATACGGCAAAGGTAATCCAGAATAATCCAATAACAACAATCACCAGATCCAGCCGTCGATTTAATAGTTTATCAAGAAGACGAGTATAGCCTTCCTTGGTTCGGGTGATGATTCGATTTTCTTCAGCCTGTTTTTTGCCCCCCAGTTTCGTGGTAGCAAGGGGGATTAATACCAGCGCAACAAAAAGCGATGCCAGCAATGAGAAAATCACCGGTAGCCCGATCCGCTGCATGTAAAATGTCATCCCAACTCCACCATCATCAATTAATATCATGGGAACAAATACAGCAATAGTGGTCAAGGTGGCCATCACGATGGCTAAATTCACTTCACTGGCACCGAGGATGGATGCTTTTCGAGAGGTGAGACCTTCTGTTCTCCGATGATAAATATTCTCCAGGACGACGATGGCATTATCTACCACCATCCCAACGCTAATCATCAGGCCTACCATGATGATGACATTCAGGGACCATCCAATAAAATAGATAACCATCAGTGAAATGAGAATAGAAAGGGGGATGGAGATCATCATGATAAAGGTCATTCGGATGTTTCGCAGGAAGAAAAGTAAAATCAGGATGGCAAAAATCCCCCCCCAGATAGCGGTATCCATGAGATTGTCAATAGAATCCTCAATCATCTTTCCCTGAACAAAGAGGAATTCCACATCGGCATGGCGCATCTCCGGTCGGGTGAGAATTTCCTTCTCCAGAAGGTCTTCCAGCTTATGGCTGAGTTCCACTGAATTGGCCAACGATTCTTTATAAATCCCCAGTAGCAAACCGGGACGTCCATTAATGCGTTGGGTCCAACTCCGCTTTTCTACGGCATATCGGACTTCTGCGATATCGCCTAAACGCAGCCCATATTTGTTTATCGGGAGTTTACGAATCTCATCAATGGATTTAAAGCGCCCTACTGAACGCACCAGAAATTTTCGCCCTCCTTCATACACCCACCCTGAGGAGAGGGCAAAATTATCCCGTCTCAACTCACTAATGATTTGATACATATTTAAGCGGTATGCTTTTACTTTATCCTGGTCAATCAGGATTTGAATGCTTTTTTCATCCGCACCCCAGATTTCGATGTTACCCACACCATCAATCCGTTCGATGGGGCGCTTCACAAACTGATCCACTACAAAGTAGGGGTCCTCTACTTCCGGAGGAAAGGTAACAGAAAGAAAAATGATGGGGGTATCGTTTCGGCCAAAGCGTCGTAAAAAATAGCGTTGAAAGTCATCCGGGAAAGTAGCTCGAGCCCGTTCCATCCGATCCCTGAGCTGATCATAAGCTACATCCATGTTCGTTTTGCGACTGAATTCTAACCAGGCCCAACAACCATTGCTGTTACTAAATGTATTGATTTTAGTAATCCCCGGGATAGTACGTAGCTGTTCCTCCATGGGACGTGTAATCTGTTCTTCTACTTCCTGCGGATTGGCGTTCGGATAACTAACCCATACCCCTAAATAGGGGGGATTAAACCCACTGGGTAACAGTTCAATGGGAATTTTAAGGTAAGCAATGATGCCCAGCACTATAATAGCCGCCAGGGTGACCGTTATGGTAATGGGACGGTTCACTGCCAACCAGGGCAGTAATGATGCTTTATCGCGCATGTCAAACCTGTTTGCTATTGGTTTCCGATGGTATTCACCCCGAGGATGAATGATACCTTTTATTCTTCAGTGGCGGTTACTTCTTTTCGTTCAAAAATAGCATATACCGTTGGAATGACGATTAACGTGAGCACGGTGGCACTAATCAGCCCGGTGATCACTGTAATCGCCATCGGTGTACGAATTTCCGCCCCTTCTCCTAATCCCAGTGCCATGGGTAACAGCCCCAGAACAGTGGTGGTGGTGGTCATCAAGATGGGACGAAGCCGAGCCTGACCGGCCTGCTTAATGGCTTCCTCTTTCGATAAACCTCTGCGTCGGAGTTGATTGATATAATCCACCAGCACAATGGCATTGTTCACCACAATACCCGCCAGCATGATTAATCCCAAGAACACCATCACATTCAGGGCAATCCCCGCCAGCCACAGGGTGATGGCAACACCAATTAAGGCAAAGGGAACAGTAAACAATATCACAAAAGGATGGATAAAGGATTCAAACTGAGAAGCCATCACAATATACACCATAAAAATTGCCAGGAGTAAAGCCATCCGCAAACTATTTAAGGATACCTCCATCTCCTTGTTTTGTCCGGTTATTTCAAAAGTGAAGTCCGAGGGCATATTCAGGGATTGGAGAGCATCAAAAACATCAGCGCTGACGCTGGCCAGATCTCTTCCGGTAATGTTGGCTAGAATTAATGCTGCTCGCTGTTGGTCAATGCGTCTGATTTCACTGGGGCCTTCATGAATCTCAATAGAGGCCACACTTTCCAGTGGGATGGGCACAGGGCTGTCGGGATTGACATCTAATCGTCGCAGTTTTTCAAGGGTGGCTTTGTCCTGTTCTCGAACCTTTACCCGGACATCGATTCGCCGGTCTTCTTTTTTGAATTCAGTGGCCACTTCGCCCAGCACCTTGTTGCGCACGATGTTGGCAACTTCCAGGATGTTTAACCCATAATATGCCAGCCGATCCCGATCATAGACGATTTGAATTTCGGGATTCCCTCTCTGAATGTTGGATTTGATATCGGTGAGACCGGGAATTCGGGAGAGAGCCGCCACCGCCTCCCGACTGATCCGGGTCAATTCCGAAAGGTTGTAACCTTTTATCTCCACTTCCACCGGTGTCTTAAAACTGAATAATACCGGTCGGGAAATTTTATAATTGATACCACTAAAGTTTTGCAGTTCACCCCGTACATAGCGAATGACTTCTTCTTCTACTTCTGCCGGATTTCCCTTGTCTTCCAGGGTGACCGTAATCACTGCCGTATGTTCACCGGCCTCACTATCGGTCACTTTGGTCAGGTCTACCCCGGCAACAGTGGAAACTTTTTTAACTGAAGGATGCTGTAAAATGATCTGTTCAATGGGACTGATAATCTGGGCCGTAGTTTCTACCGGGGTTCCAATGGCCAGCGTCAGTTCTACATTAAATTCTCCCTGATGAACTTCCGGGATGAGTTCCCGCCCCAGGTTAGGCAACAGGATAAAGAGAACCACAAGAAAGGGGATAAGTGCCATTGCCATCACTTTTCCTTTATGGGTCAATGCCCATTCAATTACCGTGGGGTAGTACTCGCTTAGCCTGGAATAGGCTTTATTAAACAGAGAAACGAAAAATGAGGCAATGGGGGATAAGACTTTCCTCCAGATCCAGGAGAGGCCGGCCATTAATAGTCCGAGGAGCAATATCAAAGCTGTTAAGAGTTTGCTGAGCACATTTAAGATGAAAAAGACGAGGAATCGGAAGATGATATATGGCAGCCACACGATAGAAGCAAACACCAACATCAATTTTGAAAACAGGCTTTTGTTAGAAAAAACCTTTCTCCAGTTTTTAAAACTTTCCTTCAGCTGCGAAAAACTCTGAAAGCGAAAGAAAAATTGTTTTGGTGACGGATAGAGAGTTTTACTATCCGGGATATTCATTTTTCGGGAGGCTAACATGGGAATGAAAAAGAGAGCAACCATTAAAGATGCCACCAGCGAGAAGACCACCGTGAGTGCCAGATCGCCAAAAATTTGTCCGGCAACCCCCTGAACAAAGACCAT
>RFIL01000457.1 GCA_003695285.1 Calditrichota bacterium | reverse complement strand
TTTCGTTCAAATTGATTTAAACCTTTTTCCCGGGTGCCAACCCAGAGAATTTTTCGGGAATCTTCCAGAATAGCAGTGATATAATTGTTGGAAATGGTAGTGGGATTAAAGGGATCGTGTTGGTAAACAGTAAATTTGTAGCCATCGAACTTGTTTAAACCATCCTTGGTGCCTATCCAAACATATCCCTGACTATCCTGGTAAAGTGCATACACCGCACTCTGAGATAAGCCATCCTCTATACTCAAATGGGAAAAGGAGAGAGCCTCAGTTTGAGCATACATCCAAGGTGAGAGGAGAGCTAACATTACCCAAAAATAAAAGTATCTTACCGGTGCCATTTTTTTAACTTTCTTGCCAGATGCAAAGGCAAGTTTTAGATACCGCCTTCATCAGCGGAGGGGCCATATAACGCAGGCACCGGTACATTGTTTAATCTTAAATAGACAGTCAATTGAGCCCGGTGGTGGATGAGATGATTCATTACAAAATGCCTCAGCACCGAAAGCCGGGGCATGGTAAAAACAGTCTTTCCATTATTCACCAGTGACCACGGAGCCATCAACTGTTCATTCGTAGCCTGACTTAACAGGTCACGTGCATGGGCAACATTTTTCTCGAATAATTCCAATGCTTCTTTTGAGGAAGCAATCGTTTGGCGGGGAGGGGTGGATTCGTTTCCGGATGAGCCAATATCCATTTTATCCTTCGTCAGTGTCTCAACCATCCAATTGGGAAGATTGACAATATGGGTCACCAACTCCCCCAGGGACCAGGATTTGGGATGGGGTTTCCAACTCAACTTTTCCTCCGGAATACGCTCAATGGTTTTACGGGTATTGGCAATCTCCTGATCAAATTCCGGCAACAACATTTCATTAATTTTCATTTTTTCTCCTATTCATGTTAAGAGAGGACCCTTTGTCAAACCCGGGATATCATTTTCCCGGATTGGATTATAATGCTTTAATTACGATCGACGTGATATCATCCGATTGAGGCGTCTCCCCGGTAAATTCCCGGGTAGCGGCAACAATACGGTCCAATAATTTCTCCGAGGTAAGATGTTTATTTTTTAAAAGTAATTCCAATAATCTTTCTTCGCCAAATTCCTCATCTTTTGAATTTTTCGCTTCCGGGATTCCATCGGAATATATAACCAGCGTACTTCCGGAAGAAAACTGGAACCGCTCCTCCTGATAATCATAATCCGGGAGAAATCCTAAAACCAGCCCTCCGTTTTTTAAACGTATGGGGTCGGAATTTTCCCCATTCAACAGGAAGGGATAGTCATGTCCGGCATTGCAATATATGAACTCTCCGGTCTGGAGGTCCAGAATGCCATAAAACATGGTAACAAATTTTTCATCACTGGTATTTTCGAAAATCAGGGTATTTGTATTTTTCATGTGTTTGGCCGGGGATAACTCGGTGAGTTTTTGACTGTGTACAATTGCCTGAAGGTTTGACATCAATAACGCCGCAGGTAACCCTTTTCCGGTGACGTCTCCCAGACAAATTATCCAATACCGATCATCGACTGTTAAAAAATCAAAGTAATCTCCACCGACACTTTTAGCAGGGATACTTTTTCCGGCAATATCCAACCCCGGGATATTGGGGCTTTCGCTGGGAAGAAGATTTACCTGAATGTCATAGGCCATTCGCAACTCCTCTCCTACCCGAATAAGCTCCTGCTCTTTTTCTAATAAACGCGCATTTTCTATTACCTGAGCAGATTGTGTAGAGATGATACTCAGCAAACGCTGATCTTCAGGTGTAAACCCATCATGCAGTTTTTTGTTGAAAGCGGTAATAACCCCGATTATCCTCCCTTTTGTAACCAGTGGAACACTCAACAGAGAAGTAATGGGACAATCCTCCTCAATTAAGGCGGCAAACCGTTCATCCTCTGCGAGATCGTTAACCAGAAGTGGTTGTTGATATTTTAACATCCATCCCGTTAAGTGCGTATCCAGGCGGTAAGGTAATCGGGAAACTGAGGTATCCATCTGACGAACCATGGTATGGAAACGTTGATCAGTATCGCTTTCTTCAAGCAACATCACCACAGTTTGTTCAACCTGAAAAAACTTCACACACTTCTGAACGATCAAGTGTACAATTTTCTCGAGAGAAAGAGTGGAATTGATTGCGGTGGCAATGTCGTTCAAAATCGAAAGTTCCTCCACCGCTTTTTTCAGCTGACGGTTTTCTTCCTGAAGCCGCGATAGTTCTTTTACATTAAAGTCCATTTTTGTAACCAGGTATTTCTGAATAAAAATTGTTCCGCCCAACAGTGGGAGAGATGCACCAGGAAAAGAAGTCAATTGGGAGGTTTCGGATCTAAAGAATTTGCTACGATTAACACGTGACAAATTAGAATATTATAATACAACACTTTTTCTCCGAAAGAAAGAGAAGAATTCATCTTAGAAAAAAAGGCTGGCAGTGAGTCTGCCAGCCTTTTTGATAACCAGTACCCGTGATTAATTATTCCAGGGATTGGGTTGCCCGGGAGTTGGGTACTTGAT
>RFIL01000456.1 GCA_003695285.1 Calditrichota bacterium | reverse complement strand
CAGTATCCTGCCTTGTGTAACCCGTAATCCGGATAACTGCGGAAAAAATGTTCAAATTGAGCAGTTTTTTCGTGCATGCCCATCCGAAAATACAGCTGGGCCATGGTGAGTTGATATTGATCAGTATATAAAACACCTTCCGCAATCCGTCGATCCTCACTTTTCAAAACAAACCCCTTTCGTATTATATGGCAAACATCCTAAAATGAAATTCCTTCCCAATCTTCCATGGGCGTTGTAGAATTGACCAGGTGCATCCCGGCACCGGCAAATTCTTGAAATGCTTCATTAGCGGCTTCTGTATAATCAATAACATCGGGGACAACTACCGGAGATGTACAGTCTTCCAACAAATAAACTCTGGAAGCCAGGGCAGAATCCGTCTGTTGGATTTCCTTTAGCATATCCGCAACCGTCCATGCCACGCAATGACTTTTCGCCTGCCCCGTCACCACGATGGCATCATATTGCCATAGTTGTCGGAATAATTCCTGATTTTTCTGAACCAGCACCTTTCCATCAGGATCGGTTTCCACTTCCGGACCAAACACTGAGTAATTCTCAGTTAAGGGATGATTCCCTTTCATTTGAATATTGGGCTGACTGAAACGCACCATGCTATGAAAGAATATGGCTTCTTCCACCGCGGGAACCAGAGCGTGTCCGATCCCCCCCAGCATGGCATGATAGGGCCAGATGGTTAATTGATATTTCCCCCCTTTCTCCAGTTCAGTGGTATAATGAGCCAGATGGCGGTTCACATAATCCACCGAGACACCCAGATGTGCCGCCAGAGCGGGATTAAATTTCCATCGCCCTTGCTGGATATCCTCTGCGGAAATGAGGGTGTAGGGTCCGGGATGGTTGCCATCGTCATCCACAAAAAAGATACTATGGAAAATTTGCATGGCCTGATGTGTATCCATTGTCGGGATGATGGTGGTAATGCGATGGAGATTCCTGTAGATGAACTCGCAGAGGCGGATATTATCTTCCACCGCTCCCTTTCCACTGCGCCCCCCGACAAACAATTCAAAGTCAGGCAAACAGAAAGTATTTTGAACATCTACCAGAATTAACGCAATTTTAAATTGATCTTCCGACGAAGGTGAGATCTGATATTCCTTTCGCCATTCCAGAGCTTTTTCTGCAAGTCGCTGATAATCCACTTTCCAGACTTTATCAACTTTATTTGGGTCAAAATGCGAGGGTATCGGTAAACTTTTAGCTGCCATTGCGACTTCCTCCCCAATCTTGGTTTGGAGTGTTATGACTTTTATTTTTTTTAGAA
Source organism: Calditrichota bacterium (assembly GCA_003695285.1). Classification (GTDB taxonomy): domain Bacteria; phylum Calditrichota; class Calditrichia; order RBG-13-44-9; family J075; genus J075. The sequence goes on along the minus strand of RFIL01000456.1, from coordinate 2,872 downwards.
AACCCGTTATATTCTAAAAAACTGTCTCAAAAAAATTTTTATTTACTCCAGCCATAAAATTTAATGCAGAGAAAAGCCATAAAAAAGCCCCGATTCAAAGAAAAATCGGGGCTTATATTTGTTGTGGAGACGCCGGGAATCGAACCCGGGTCCGGGCAGGAGCTGAATGGAACCTCTACATGCTTAGCCGAACGATTGAATTTAACTACCGGCTGGCAGTTCGGCTAGCCTACCGATAGCGAGTCCGGTGAATTCGGAGTTGTGGAACCCGGACAATTCCACAATCCGCCCTGTCTTTAGCGACGCTCTTCTACTTACCCGACAGGGAGGATAAGTAGAGAGCGGGCTACCGTTTAATTAGGCAGCCATTGCGTAATCATAGTCGGCATTTATATCCGTCTCTCGCTAATCACGGGATAGCGAGAAATCCCGGCATGCAGTTCCATCCTGCTTCACAGCCCGTCGAAACCATGTCGTCCCCATGTCAAAGATCATTTTCCAAATATAGCAAACGTTATTGGCCGTAACAAGTTCCCGATAAACGACCCACCTCAGGTGATAAAACGAATACACAGTGGATATCGATAGAATTCTCCATCCCGGGCCTTTACTGATGCGATGATAACTACTACCAAATCAAAAACCAATAAACCGATCAGTACAGGTAACCCGATTAAGATAATTGTTAATATGCTAGCAACAATCACGTAAATCGTCATACTGATTTGGAAGTTTAATGATTCTTTCCCATGAACATCCACAAAGCCTGATTGTTCTTTCTTCATCATCCAGACCAATAAAGGACCAAAGATATTTCCCAGTGGAATAAAATAACCAGCAAAGGCTGCCAGGTGGCAGAGCATCCCCCAGGTACGTTCATCCGAACTACTGAGGTCACTTCCGCTCTCTTTTCGCTCTTGTTCTCTGAAATCAGACAATTGTTCCATATTCCTCCGGTAAAACTTAGTTTTGATTGGAAAATGTTTGTGAATTATCCGAAGATTTCCTTATCCTTTGGGAATATGATTGATTTTTTTACTAAAACCAATATATTTTGACTTTTTAACATCAACCTTATTGATAACATGATGAGATACTACCGGAGTGTAATATGAATGACAACAATATCGCATTAATTTCAGCATATATGGATTTAGGTGCCGGGAGACGTGGGGTTGATATGGGGCCCTCGGCCATACGGATTGCTGGGTTAACCGAGCGTCTTGAAAAACTCAATTACGCTGTTCATGAAATGGGAGCTATTTATGCTCATGAACGAGAGATATGTGAGCAGGGGGCTTCCAATCTAAAATACCTCGATGAAATCAGTGAAGTTTGTAAACAGATCAAGGACCAGGTACTGGCAGCTCTTGAGAAAGGCTGGTTACCATTAGTTCTCGGAGGGGATCATAGCATTGCCATGGGTTCGATCAGTGGTGTTGCCAGTTTTTTTCGACAAAGAAAAGAACGTATCGGGCTTATCTGGGTAGACGCCCACACTGATATGAACACCCCGGAAACGTCGCCCAGTGGAAATATCCATGGGATGCCTCTGGCTGTGTTACTGGGATATGGTGCTCCGAAGTTAACCGTACTGAACGGGGAAAGCCCATCTCTGGCTCCTCAAAATGTTACTTTAATTGCTGCCAGGGACATTGACACCGAAGAGAAGGAGCTTGTGCGGGAATCCGGGATACGGGTATTTACCATGTCGGAAATTGATGAAAGAGGAATAGGTTATTGTATGGATGAAGCAATCAAACGGGCGACGGCTGGTACCTGTGGCTTTCATCTCTCTTTTGATATGGATGCCATCGATCCCCACGAAGCTCCTGGTGTGGGAACCCCGGTGAATGGCGGTCTTACTTATCGGGAAGCGCACCTGATCTGTGAGAAAACCGCGATGAGCCGTCAATTGCTCAGTATGGATGTTGTTGAGGTGAACCCCATCCTGGATCGTCAGAACAGAACCGCTGAACTGGCGTTACAATTAATCGAAAGTGCGTTGGGGAAAATGATTTTGTAATTATAAGACACGGGGGAGTGGAACACCCAGGCACATTATTTCGTCAAGGTTAAAATGATAAGAATGCCAAATCATAAATTTTTTCCATAAGGGTTCAACGCCCGAGGGGGATAATATGAAGATCATTCAATTTACTTCGGTGATGCTCTTGTTAACGATATTTACCAACCCTTTACTCGCTGATATTACCATTAAACCCCACATTGGTTACTTTTTTCCTCGAATGGGTGATGTTAACTCCAAAATTGAAACGGATATTCTAACCTTTCGGGATATTTTTGGGGAACCCATTCCTCAACCGGGGAAAATTAGTGGAAATCCCATGTATGGCGCCCAAATCGAATATCATCTCAATGAAGACTATTTTCTGAATGTCAATGTGGCTTACTATCAGGACAAGTCGAATGTGTTCCATCAGAGTTTTACCGATCCCTCCCTCTTTTTGAATTATAAAAGAGAAGTTCAGTTTTATGATGTAATGTTTAATCTACTCTATTTTATTAATTATAATTCCTGGCGCCGATTCAACAAATATATGGGGCTGGGAATTGGGGTGGTGCTGGCCAATGCACACTCGGTGACGGAAACCAATCATCCGGCGCTACCGCTCAATAGCCGGGGTGACTTTACCGGAAATTCCCTATCTGCTATTATCAGTGTCGGAGGAAAATACCGGTTAACCACTTTTTCCTATCTATGGGGGGAAATCGGGTTGGAATATGGCAATATGGGGCCACTCGATGGGAAGGTTACCACCCTGGACCATCCGGAAAAACGGGATGCAATCACCGAATCCTCATTTGATTTTACCGGGATCTATCTAAGGATTGGAATTGGAATGAAGGT
>RFIL01000455.1 GCA_003695285.1 Calditrichota bacterium | reverse complement strand
GGGCGTACTGTGGGTGATAGCCTGACCGTGCAATTGGAGCCACCTACCCGATATATGAAAATCATCAATACGGGGATAACGGTGGATTCCCTGGATACCCTCAGTCAAAAGGTATTTAAGGTAGAACGTAAATGGAAACCGCCGGAAAACACAGTTGTGGTGGAGGGAGGTATGCCCATAGGTTCAGATGAGCGCACCTTTATCATCGATGTTGTGGATGCTCCTCGCTACGTCGGTACCTTGTTTGTTGAACTTTTACAAAAAGAAGGGATAGCCTTTAACGGTAGGGTATTAAAAGGCACAGCGCCGGACTCAGCGGAGGTTCTGGTAGAACATCTTTCCCCCCCACTGACCCTTGTTATAATGAATACCAATAAAATCAGTGACAATCTGTCTGCGGAACTTTTGCTGAAAACCCTGGGAGCAGAAGTAAAAGGGGCTCCTGGCACGGCGGAAAAGGGTCTTTCGGTAATTCGCCAGTTTCTGGATAGCCTTGGGATAGATAGCACCACCTACCATATTGCTGATGGCTCCGGGGTATCACGCTATAATGTGGTTACTCCAGAGATTATTGTACAATTGTTAGCTGCCATGCATGAAGATTTTCGAATACAGGCAGAATTCAAAACCTCCTTACCGATTGCCGGGGTGGATGGTACCCTGAAACGGAGGATGAAAGGATCAGCCGCTGAGGGACTATTGCGCGCCAAAACCGGCTCTCTGAGAGGGGTGAGTTCCCTTTCGGGCTATTCGACAACTGCGGATGGTGAAATTGTAGCCTTTTCCATCATGATGGAGCATTTTGTGGTTTCCACTTCTAAGATACGTGAAATTCAGGATCGGATTGGCCATACCATCGCCTCCTTTAGCCGACATAAATATCCCGGAACCGTAGCCAAACATTAATCAGGATAAACGAGATGTTCACCTCCGATTTAATCGAAAAATTGAACCAGCATTCGACTCCGTTTTATTATTACGATTTAGATTTGCTGGAAAGAAACCTGCAAACATTGCAGGAAGCTTCTCAGGCTTATGGATATAAAGTTCATTATGCTCTAAAAGCCAATGTAGACGAACGAATTCTCCAGCGAATCCGGGAGTATGGCTTCGGCGCGGATTGTGTGAGTGGGAATGAAGTGCGGAAAGCATTAGAGGTGGGATTTCCGGCTTCAGATATCGTTTTTGCCGGGGTTGGTAAAACCGACCAGGAAATTCAATTTGCCATCCGGAACAATATTCATAGCCTCAACTGTGAGTCTCTTCAGGAACTGGAAGTGATTAACGCCCTTTCTCAACAAATGAATCGGGTTGCCCCGGTTTCTTTGCGGTTAAATCCCGGGCTGGATGCGCGAACGCATCAATACATCACCACCGGGTTGGAAGGGAATAAATTCGGTATCAGTCAGGTTGAATTGGAAAGCATTTTGAAAAACCTCCATCAATTTACTCACATCAACATCATCGGACTGCATTTTCATATCGGTTCCCAAATAACCGATCTGGAAGTCTTTCGAGAGCTTTGCCAGGTCGTCAATGCTATCCAGGAAAAGTTTGCGGCTTATCCGCTCCAATTGTCCCACTTAAATCTCGGGGGAGGTCTGGGAATCGATTACTACCATCCGGATGAGAACCCCATCCCTGATTACCATGCTTTTTTTCAAGTATTTCAAGAATCCTTAAAGCCGCTACCTCAACAAACCATCCATTTTGAATTAGGACGGGCGGTGGTTGCCCAATGCGGTGCTCTCATCAGCCGGGTGACTTATGTAAAACGTGGGTTAAATACCCGCTTTGTCATACTCGATGCCGGGATGACGGAGTTAATTCGCCCTGCTCTGTATCATGGATATCACAAAATTCAAAATTTAACCAGCTCTGAACCGTCCCGGGTTTATGATGTGGTAGGTCCGGTGTGTGAATCGGCTGATTTTTTTGGGAAAGGGGTAGAGCTTCCGGAAACCCGTCGTGGTGACCTGATTGCCATCCGCAGTGTGGGGGCTTATGGCCAGGTGATGGCTTCACGATACAATCTACGCGATCCAGCGCGGGTGATATACTCGGACCAAATTTGATAACAATTTGATGCAGTTGGATAAAGGATATGGTCCGGCTGACATAACTGAAGTTCAATTCAGGGAGTAGATCATGATTACCAGAAGACATTTGGGGGTGTTTTTTTTATTAACGCTGTGCTTTCTTCAATGTGAAAATACCTCCCGGAAAGTGGAGATGTTTAATCAACAGGCACAGCGGATTCAGGTTCAGTTTGCACCGGATTTAAGTTTGAATGTTTTCAGTGCAACGCTAAAGCAAGAAAACGGAGCCTGGTTGCTCGAAGGAGAGACGACTGTTCCGGAGGCGAAGCGAAAGCTCACTGCATTTACAGATTCCCTTCTGGGCAAAGACAATTACCGGGATGAATTTCTGGTATTACCCCATCCTGCTCTGGGAGATAGCACGTATGGTCTGATTCGAGTGAGTGTTGCTCACTTAAGGGAGGAGCCTCGCCATGCCGCCCAACTGGTGGATCAAACGATTATGGGGAATAGCATTCGCCTTTTAAAAAATAAAGGGGGATGGTATCTGGTTCAAACCGAGTATGGTTACATCGGGTGGATGCGCAGAGAATCGTTTATCCGCACCGATTCCGCCGGAGTTGAACGCTGGAAAAAGTCCCACCTTGTTCAGGTAACAGGATTGTTTCCTATCATTTATTCCGGTCCCGATGAAAATTCCCTGCCCGTGTGCGATGCGGTGCTAAACTCGCTACTTGAATATCAGGGTAAGGCAGGAGAGTGGACAAAGGTACAAACTCCGGATGGCCGTACGGGTTTTATTCAAAGTAAATATGTTACTCATGAGGTAAATCAGCCCCCTACGAGAGAGCATTTAAGGGAACGCATTATCAAGACAGCCAAGGGGATGATGGGAATACCTTACCTCTGGGGAGGAAATTCCAGTAAAGGAAACGATTGCTCGGGGTTTACCCAGACCGTATTTAAAGCGCATGGTATTCAGCTCCTGCGAGATGCCCGGCAACAAGCACTTCAGGGTGAGGAGGTGCATCCTGAGGAAAATTTTTCCAACGTGCTCCCCGGAGATTTGTTGTTTTTTGGTTCAGGCGATCGTATCACGCATGTGGGAATCAGTCTGGGAGGCGC
>RFIL01000454.1 GCA_003695285.1 Calditrichota bacterium | reverse complement strand
CTGATAAATTCCACCGTATCCCAGGCGGTTTTTTTAACCCGTCGAGCATCTTCCAGGCTGGTTTCATCCATCACCTGTACCGCAAAATAAAGAGGAGTTAATGCATTGTTGATATAGTGACTTAAAGTTACTACTACTCTCTGTGCATTTTTTAATTGTTGTAATTGAGTATCTTTTTGTACCAGTTCATTTTGCATATCAATCAGTCGTTGCAAAGATCGGATTTTGAGCTGGATTTCAACGGTAGAATAAGGGATGTAGATGAAATCATCAGCGCCCATCTCAAAGGCCATCAATTGATCCACCATGCGGGAACGATCCACAATGCAGATAAGCGGGAGATGTTTTAATTCCCCATCTCGTTTAATTTTTTGCATCACCTCCAGCACATCATGTTTATCGTATTCAAAATCCACCAAAAGAATCCGGTACCGGTTTTCTTTTTTTAAGGTGATGATTGCCGCGAGAAAATCATCTACGATCGTCAGATCAAACCCTTCTGGCTGTAAATCCTCTTTGATTCGTTGTGCCGTATCCGGATTATTTGATAATAATAAGATCATCCCGATCAACCTGTCTCGTATTTCCCTTAATTTTTCTAAATTCACGAACTACGCGTGATGCGATCGATGTCCTGCAAACGATTCCCCTGAGATGAATTGAATTGCAAGTCATGTTGAAGTAATGCACCCGGTGAACCATACGTTTTTATAAACTTTTGATGAAGTCGGTAGGTTTTAAAGAAAACTTTAGCAAACAACCTGAAAAACGTCTTGATTTTATGGAGAGGTGATATTATATTTTTCGCCGCTTTAATGGTTGGCACCTTAGCTCAGTCGGTAGAGCAACGGACTGAAAATCCGTGTGTCCCCCGTTCGATTCGGGGAGGTGCCACAGTGAAGGGCTTGCTCATGTTGCAAGCCCTTTTTTTATCCTCCACTTTCAAGCGTTATCACAAAGTTTCGTAACGGAGCCAGAGAACCCACCAGATCCACATAATTGTAACGTAAAACATTATTAATCTGGAGAGATATCCGAAAGGGAAGCCTTCCTAATAAGAACTGAGTGGCAAAGCGTAAGTCCAGTACATGAGCATCCACTCTTTCCTGAGCATCTTTTACCACGATGGCTAATTTTTCATCAATGCGGTCATAACGCCGGATGTAGCGATAATCCACACCGATTTGATAAAAGAATTTTGACCATTGGAGACTTCCATAGAAAAGGTGGCGAGGTCGAAAATTGAGAAAATCATTCTTCACCAGATCTCGGGGATCCACATAGGTGTGACCAAGGTTAATTTGCAAACTCCTTCGGAAGAAAGTTCCATTGAGAGAAGTTTCCACCCCCATTATTCTGGCTCTGGTAATATTTTGAAATTGAATTTCTCCCTGACCATGAGGGAGAAAATCCGCTTCAATTAAATCCTCAAAACGGCTATAAAACCCGGCGATATCGAGATAAACGTTTTTCCCGAAGAAACGGTTCACTCCGATTTCCAGATAACGGCTTCGCTCCGGTTTTAATTCATAGTTGGGGATCAATTTAAACCCTTCGGCACTGGTGGTGATAAACACCTCTCCCGGTGAAGGTGCACGGAAAGCCCATCCCATGGAAGCACGGAGTGCAGTACCATTCATTGGCTTCCAGACCAGCCCTAACTTGGGATTCAATTGATGATCCGATTTCACAGAATCCATATCAAAGTAGTCGAATCGACCTCCCAGGGTGGCCCGGAGGTGTGAATTCAACGGGATTTCCACCTGAAGATAACCAGCCCCGTTCTTCCCCTGATGGTCACCAAAGATATTGGAATTGGCGGAGTTGAGAGTGGCTTCAATTCCTCCTGTCCAAAACCAGGAACCAATCTGAACATTATACTGAACTTCTCCATCGAAGTTACGGGAAGTGGAAACATTCCCACCCCCTTCAGCCACATTATCTTCAAAACGATTATGAAACCAAATCCCCCGCACGGTTAAAAATTGATGAGGGGTAAAAACATAGCGATAGTGTGCTGTCAGGTAAAACCGTCTGGATTGAACCCAATCATCTTCCTGTCCGGAAGCTGGTACCAGGGGATGGTTGACATCCTTCCAGTACAGAAAATTCCCTCGCTTCTGAAACATATAACTTCCGGAGAGAGTTAGTTGCTGGAAAGGCGAGATATCCCATTGCAATTTGCCACTTCCTCGCCAACGCCTCCGCCAGCTATTCTGACGATAACTATCATCTTCATCTCTCGCTCCTCCAACCATCACCCCTATGTTTCCCCATTTCCGAGAATAACTAAAGGTTTGACCATTCAAGTATCGTCGGCGGTCGGACCATCGCCAGCTCTCAAAAGAAGGCTCCGAATACACTCCTCCGTAGAGTTTGGCATAATAAAAGGGTGTATCATTAATTTTTCGGGTAATAACATTTATCACTCCGCCCAGAGCACTGGAACCATATAGCGCCGATCCTGCTCCCTTGAGTACTTCCACTCGCTCTATCATATAAATCGGAATGATATCAAAATTAATTTCCCGGGTATCACCGGTAAGAAACGGGATGCCATCCATCAATAATAACACCCGACTTCCCACTCCTCTGCTATAACCACTGGAACCCCGAATATTGACCTGGGAAGAATTCATATTCACCCCGGGAACATATTGAAGTGCTTGATTTAAAGTAATATTGTTGCGATAGGTTATCTCCTCTGCATTGACAGTACTCAAACTGACAGGAACATCCTGTATCTTTTGTTCATACTTTCCGGCTGTAACGACAACCGGTTCACCGGCTAAAGCAGTAGGACTCAGCTCAATCACTCCCACTTCTATCGATGCTTCCTTCACTATAACCCGCCGGGAAAAGGGCTTGTAGCCAATCATGGAAACGTTCAACACAAATTCCCCTTGCGGGACATCTTCAATGTAAAATTCTCCGTTCTCATCGGTGGCACTCCCCAGAACGGTCCCCTGTAGATAAACATTGGCACCAATCAGAGGTTCTCGATTTTCATTGACCACTTTTCCATGAATGCTGCCCTGTTGTGCAAACAGAAAGTGTCCGATTAAGAGGATTAAACAGAAAATTTTACCTGTCCAATAACCCATCATGGTCACCTGTGAGTTTCATGTTCATCTGATGATTTTTTTACTGGAGATGTGCTCAATCCCGCACCATTATTTAATCAGCTTATGGATATCCGTTTAAAATGGTTGGATAGGAAGATTTTTAAAATCCACATAAATGTCTATATTTTTTAAGAGTTTTCCTTCAACAACGGTGACGGGCGTGGGCAGAGAGTCCGGGGTGGTATCATACTGACCAGCCGCCTGCCAATCCGCACCCCGATTGGGACCGTACCGATGAGCTAAAACCACATATTCATAGACTCGCGGTTCCAGCTCGATGGCATAATCCACACTATCCACATAAAAGGGTAAAGTCACAGTGTCTTCCAGTGCCGTGGGATAGATAATCGCCTCTCCGGTGAGCACTTCCACAATTAAATTTTCCGGGGGAAATTTTTTGAAGACCACGATGCGTAATTCATAGAGGCTGTCAGGTGGTGGCCAATTTTTAAAATAGACAGTGCCACTGATACCGGTTAGGGTATCTTCCTCGATCCCTCCCGAGGTTTCCGGGATTGGAGATAAACCCTTGTCACAGTAATACAAAATTGAGATGGTAACCAAAAGAAAAGCCAGAAACCGAATTTTATTCATATTCACCCTGATCGTTTGGTTCCCGTCAATATACACAGAACAACCATAACAATCAAGATTTGACCCCCGGTATGGGTGTTGTTATTCGATGAGTGGGTGGAATGAAAAGGAGAACTAATCTATTTGCAATAGGAACAATCTGTCTCTATTTTTTATTTCCAGAGTGAAATCGTTCAATTCGAACAAAGCAATTCCCAGGGTGTGCTGGATTGAAATCCTGTGAACTCCAGATAAATTCCGGAATTCTGTTTTTTCACACTCACGACTCCCGTTTTGGGAACGATTGTTGTTCAGAGTCTTTGAGCAACCCTTTAAACTTCACAAATAAAAAAATCTGCGGAACACCTTCATGAAAGTTAGTGCAGCTCCTCCGGCTTATTTTCCGCCTGTTTCATTTTTTCGAAAACTTGTCTGTGCAGATCTGTTT
>RFIL01000453.1 GCA_003695285.1 Calditrichota bacterium | reverse complement strand
TTTCCCGCCTGGCGGTCGGTAATCACATCTCTTAGATTGTTGACCGTTAATAAAGCAGTGGAAATTAAACCGGGAGCTAATCCGGCAATAAGGACCAGACCATTAATTTGCAGGGTTTGGAGATAGTAGGTTCCCCCAACAGCAACCGGTCCAAAGAAAATTAATACAAAAATGTCAGCCAAACCATTATATCCCAGGGGGTATGGCCCGCCGGTGTACAGGATACCAAAGAGGATTGATAAAACTCCAATCAGAAAAATAGGCCAGCCACCTCTCCAGATAAGATATAGACCGATGAGAAACGCTACCGAGAAAACCATGATGAATGCTTTTTTCATCGCCTGGGGAGTAACCAGTCCCGCCTGAGTTGCCCGGGTGGGCCCCAAACGTTCTCCGGTATCAGCCCCCTGGACAAAGTCATAATAATCGTTCGCAAAGTTCGTCCCAATTTGAATCAGCAGAGCACAAATCAACGTCGCTATTGCCGAAGGCATATGAAGTCCCATATCCGCATATGCCATCGATAGCCCCATAAGAACCGGGGCTATCGCCGCCCCCAGGGTTCGGGGACGACTTGCCATAAGCCATACTTTCCACTGTTTCATGGTAAAACCTCGAACTAAGGTCTGCGAACAAATTTGCTGAAGTCGGGTTTACGTTTTTCCAGGAAAGCATTTTTCCCTTCCTGTCCCTCTTCGGTCATATAAAACAGCATGGTGGCGCATCCTGCTAATTCCTGCAAGCCGGCCTGACCATCACAATCGGCATTCAGTGCTGCTTTTAAACAACGAATGGCTGTGGGAGAATTAGCCAGAATTTCCCGGCACCACTGGATGGTTTCTTCTTCCAATCGTTCCAGAGGTACTACGGTATTCACTAATCCCATTTCAAGGGCTTGTTGGGCAGTATATTGCCGACACAGAAACCAGATTTCACGAGCTTTTTTCTGTCCCACTATCCGAGCCATATAACTGGCGCCATAACCTCCATCGAAGGAACCGACTTTGGGGCCTGTTTGTCCAAAAATCGCGTTATCTGCAGCAATGGTTAAATCACACAACATGTGAAGGACATGGCCTCCTCCCACTGCATAACCGGCAACCATTGCAATCACAGGTTTTGGACAGGTTCTGATTTGCCGTTGAAAATCCAGCACATTTAACCGATGAATGCCACCTTCATCAACATAACCTGCTTCGCCACGGATGCGCTGATCCCCTCCGGAACAAAAAGCTTTATCCCCTTCTCCGGTGAGAATAATCACCCCAATCTCGGAATCATCACGAGCATCGGCCAGGGCATCCATCATCTCCCGAACCGTCAACGGGCGAAAAGCATTCCTCACTTCCGGACGATTTATCGTGATCTTAGCAATCCCTTCTGCCTTGTGATATTTGATATCCGTATACTCCTTGGCAACTTTCCAATCTACAACGCTTTTCATGGCCTCTCCTTCCGATTTGTTTTAAAATTATTAAATGTATATCAATGTAATTCACTACCACTAATTCAGGTTAGACATTACAAATTACCCTATTCTTTACGTTTTAAGAAGTCCAATAAAATTTTTTTAAACTTCTCCGGGGCCTCCAGATGGACGTTGTGACCACATCCCTCCACGGTGATCACTTCCACCTGTTTATTTTGTGCACTCATTTCTCTGGCAATGGTGCAAAATTTAAAATCTTTTTCACCCACAATCAAAAGGAGTGGAATTTTTAATTCGGGTAACCTATCCCACAACGGTGGTTGAACCCCGGTTCCCATTTCCCGAAGAGATTTTGCCAATGCCCGTGGATCATTTTGTTTACGACTGGCAATCAGGGGTTGTACCTTGTGGGATTGTTGCAATGTATCAAATAGTGGCTGGGAATACCATTTCTGCAGGAAAATTTCCATTGGCTCCGAAACGATCTGTTGGGCTCGGGTTTCATCAAGCTGAATGCGGGCTTCACGGGCTTGTTTATCTTTTAAACCGGGTGAAGCAGACTCCAACACCACCTTACGAAAAAAATGCGGATATATCAGCGCTAAATATAAGGCTAATCTTCCTCCCATTGAATAGCCAACCAGATTCACGGGAGGAGTGGTAGTCTCCTGTAATAAGTGCAACACCCACCTGGCCGTGTTTTCCATACTCCAGATCTCTCCAGTTCTGAAGTTGACACTTCGCCCATGTCCAGGCAGATCGACCAGGATACACTGAAAATCTGAAGAAATTTCGTTAGCGAGGTCAATCCAATCCTCTCCCCTACCCATAAAGCCATGCAGGAATACCAGGACCCCCTTCCGGGGAGTTCCAATGATGGTATGGTGTAGCAAAGGAAGAACGGCGGTGTTTCGCTCCCGTTGTTTTCGGTTCGATGACATTTTACGTTGGATTGATCCCTTTTTCAGTATTTATACCGTTAGTAAGCTTATTTACCCAAAGAGCTCATAGAGGATACAGAATCTCACCGAGGCTAAGGCTGAATTTGAAAAATACTTTTGTCAGCTTCATAATTTCTATACCGGATATTTTACCAAAAACTCTTTCCAAGGAGACTATCTCATTTTGCTAAAATAAAAAACGGGACACCACATGAAAATGGAATCCCGTTAGAGTATTATCCTGGTAATGATAGTCAGAGTGTTATTATACGCTCTTTTTGCTTTCCTCTTTATATTTCCGGAAGAGATATTCTTTTCGGCTCAGACTGTATCTGCCTTCCCGGTCAATTTGCTTGAGAACCACCTGAACGACATCGCCTACTTTTACCACATCTGTCACTTTGGTGACCCGTTTCCGATCCAGTTCAGAGATATGAATCAATCCTTCTTTACCGGGTAGAAACTCTGCAAAGGCACCAAAATCGGTGACCTTTTTAATGGTGGCAGAATATTCCTTCCCGACTTCCGGTTCTTCAATCAAAGCTTCAACCATCTTTTTGGCTTCTTCGGCAGCCTGCTTATCGGTAGAAGCGATAATGGTTGTTCCGCTATCATCAATATCAATTTTCACACCGGTTTTTTCAATAATGCCGCGGATGGTCTTACCACCCGGACCAATTACCATACCGATTTTCTCTTTGGGAACCATTATCGACATAATCCGTGGTGCATAGGGTGAAATCTCAGCACGGGGACGGTCGATGGTGCTTTCCATGATATCCAGAATTTTCATTCGGGCATTCCGAGCTCGTTCCAGTGCTTCCTTCATTATATCGAAGGTTAACCCGGAGATTTTAATATCCATTTGAAATGCGGTAATCCCTTCTCGCGTACCGGCCACCTTAAAATCCATATCTCCGAGATGGTCTTCATCTCCGAGAATGTCCGTTAAAACACGAACTTCTTCATCTTCTTTAATCAATCCCATGGCAATACCAGCCACATGGCATTTTGTGGGCACACCGGCATCCATCAAGCTCAGGGAACCGGAACAAACGGTTGCCATGGAGGAAGAACCATTCGATTCCAGAATTTCGGATACAATCCGGATGGTATATGGAAAGCTTTCCTCGTCCGGCAAGACCGGTTTTAAAGCACGCTCCGCAAGATCTCCATGCCCGATTTCCCGTCTGGAGGCACCCCGAAAAGGTTTCACCTCTCCAACACTAAAGCCGGGGAAATTGTAATGGAGCATGTAACTTTTGGTCGTTTCTCCTTCCAGAGCATCGATGATCTGCTCATCCACCCGGGTACCCAGGGTACAGGCAGCCAGACTTTGGGTTTGTCCGCGGGTAAAAAGCGCCGAACCATGGGCGCGAGGTAAGAAGGAGACTTCACACTCGATCTCTCGAATATCATCCAGAGAACGGCCATCCAGGCGTCGATTCTCATTTAAAATCATTGCGCGCACTTCTCGTTTCTCAATTTCACCGAAGTGCTCCTTGATAAAAGATTGATACGGCTCATATTCTTCGCCGAGAAATTCAAATAATTCATCGCGGATGGTGGTAATGGCTTCCCGACGTTTCTTCTTCTCTTCTATCCTTATCGCTTCTCGAATCCTTCCGGTAGCAAATTCTTCGATTTTCTCTACCAACCCTTCCGGTACTTCCGGTGCAGGAATTTCCATCTTTACCACATCAAATTCGGAGATTAATTCCTTTTGAAGGTCGATAATGTCACGGATATATTGATGTCCGAATTCCAGAGCCGCTAACATTTCTTCTTCACTGATTTCCTCTGCTTCTCCCTCGACCATAATAATGGAATCTTCAGAGCCAGACATCACCAGGTTTAACTCACTTTCTTCCAGTTGTGAGAATGTCGGGTTGATGACAAATTCACCATTAACTTTCCCCACCCGCACTGAAGCAATGGGGCCCTCAAAGGGAATGTCCGAGATAGAGAGGGCTGCCGAAGCACCGATCCCTCCAAGAATATCTGCATCATTTTCCTGATCACTGGAGATAACAAATACCACGACCTGAGTATCGTTTTTAAATCCCTTGGGAAACAGGGGACGGATAGGGCGATCGATGAGGCGAGCACTTAATATCTCCTTCTCACTGGGCCTTCCTTCCCGCTTGAAAAAACCACCGGGAATCTTTCCCGCGGCATAGGTTTTTTCCTGGTATTCAACTGAGAGGGGAAAAAAATCGATATCTTCCCGGGGCTCTTTGGAACAGGTGGCTACAGCCAGCACCATGGTGTCGGCATAGCGGACTGTCACTGCGCCGTTAGCCTGTTTGGCCAGACGGCCTGTTTCAATGGTCATTAAACGACCACCGATTTCTCGTTCTTTCTTAATTATCATAGTAATCCTCAAATCCTAATTTATCTACGCAATCCTAATTCTTTTATCAGATTACGATAGCGGTTAATATCTTTTCGCGCTAAATAATTCAACAATCGTCTTCTTTGCCCGACCAGTTTCAACAATCCACGGCGGGAATGATGATCGTCTTTGTGGGTCTTCAAATGTTCAGTCAAATGAAGAATCCGCTTGGTGATCAGCGCTACTTGAACTTCAGTCTTTCCGGTATCTTTTTCGTTATCACCGAATTTTTTAATAATGGCTTGTTTTTCCTCTTTCGTGATGGTCATTGTTCCTCCATTTACAATGTTTCACATATCTGTTTATCTTTTTCAAGTTGTTTTTTTAATTCTTCTATGTTTTTGAATTTTTGTTCGGAGCGAATAAATTTCTTAAAACGAACTTCCAACGTCTCTCCATATAACAAATTATCAAAATTAAAGATATGAACTTCTAAAGTCAAGGGATCATGATCAAAGGTAGGGCGAACACCGATATTCATCATCCCCTTATAGAGTTGATTTTTATACCATACATCAACGGCATACACTCCACGAGCAGGGATCAATTTATCTGGATCAACAACCTGCAAATTGGCGGTTGGAAATCCAATCTTACGACCTCTTCCATCACCTTGCACAACTTTACCTACCAGACAATACTGTCGTCCCAAAAATCGATTTGCCTTTTCGATATCTCCCTCTTTTAACAATTTTCGAATGGCACTACTACTGACAACTTCCCCTTTTATTAGCAATGGGGGTACCTGATGAACGTCAAAGTTCCACTTGTTGCCTAATTCTTTTAATTTTTCAAGAGTTCCTTCCCGGTTTCGCCCAAAATGGTGGTCATAACCGATAACCATCTCTTTTACCGCCAGACGATCCAGTAAAATTTCTTTCACAAAAGTTTCTGCTGATAATGAAGCAAATTCTTTTGTAAAGCGAATCATCACCACCTGGTCAATTTCCAGAGCACGAAATAAAGCCAGTTTTTCATTAATACTGGTTAATAATTCTATAGACCCTCCGGAATTTTTCCCCAGTACTTTCCTGGGATGTGGCTCAAAGGTCACAATTGTGGTTAAACAATCACAACCTTTACCCAACTCCTTGAGAGTTTGCAGAATGCTTTGGTGTCCCAAATGAACCCCATCAAAAGTACCAACGGTCACCGCTCCCGGAGCTATCGGCTTTAAATGTGTTAAATCTCGTATAATCCTCATTTCGTTTCCACTGCACCACTTACAATTTGATTCTGTAGTTCTTCCAGGCTCCAGCAATCTTCCAGATGATAATCACCGATTCGGGTACGAACAAGCTCACTGACGTACCCCACCGTGCCTAATTTTCGGGCAATATCCCGTGCCAGTGCACGAATGTAGGTCCCTCTACCACATTCAACGCGTATTGTTATGGAGTTCGAATTAATCTGCAGGAGTTCAATATCCTTTATATGTACTTTTTTAAAAATTTTAGGAACATCTTTGCCCTTTCGGGCTAATTTATACAAACGCTTCCCCTTGTGCTTAACGGCAGAAAAGGATGGTACCTCTTGCTCAATGACTCCCAGAAATGACTGTAAAACAGAGTTTACCTTGCTGGTTGATAATTCCGGCACCGGCAGTACTTCAATCACTTTTCCCGTTATATCCAGGGTATCGGTTTGTTGTCCCAGGGAAATGTTGGCAATATATTCCTTGCTCAGATCCATCAGGGATGAGGCTTGTTTTGTGGCAGGGCCTACCAAAACTAACAATACACCAGTTGCGAAGGGATCAAGCGTTCCAGCATGTCCAACTTTGCGTATGCCGGTCAATCGTCGAATCTTATTTACTACATCAAATGAGGTCCAATCTTTCGGTTTGTTCACCGCTAAGATTGCCCCTTCATTGAACACTGGTAATGTTTTATTGTTTCTCTTGTTTTTTGATGTCATCCAGTAACTTCTCAATTTTCTGTGCATATTCCATAGTGTCATCAATGAAGAAGCGAAGTTCGGGTATGAAACGCAGTTTTAGATGAGGTCTAATTTCATTTCGGATAAAATTTTTCGCCCGATTCAGCACTTCCAGCGATTTCTGTTTCTGTTGGTCGTCTCCCAGAACGGTAAAATAAAGAGAGGCAATCCTCAAATCCTTACTAATCTTTGCATGAGTAATGGTAATGAATCCTTTATTCGGATCCTTTATTTTCTGATCGATAATACTACTGACCAATTCTTTTATCTGATCGGCTACTTTGCGTTGTCGGATAGTTTCATTTGCCATTTTTCACTCATTTCAATCTGTCGGTTTAAAGGTATTCAAATGAATGGTCTAGTATTTCTGCCCCTCCGTTACTATCAATTGCCCGGAAAATGGAATTCATGTTTTTTTCCAGAAACTTATAATCGTTTCCTACCTGAACAATTCCCAGGCGGGCCCGCTGCCATTTGTCCATAAATTCCAGTTCGGCAATGGAGACGTTATATTTTTTTCCAATTCTATCTTTAATACTCCGAAGCACGGTTCGTTTATCCTTCAATGAGGTGGCGGCGGGAAAATAGAGATCCACCGTCAACACAGCAATAATCATTGCCATAATGATGACACCTGTTAGTTCAAGGTTCGAGCTTCTTCAACCAATTCATAGACTTCGATAATATCACCGGGTTTAATGTCATTAAAGTTTTCCAGTGTCAAACCGCATTCATATCCCGCCTGCACTTCCCGAACATCATCTTTAAAGCGTTTCAAGGAAGAGAGCTTACCGTCATACACCTCTACATCATTCCGGATTAAACGCACATTGGCATTACGATGAATTTTTCCGGAAAGAACGTAGCAACCGGCGACGGTTCCAATCCGAGAAATCTTGAAGGTTTCGCGTACTTCCAGAGTACCAATGGTGACTTCTTTGACTTCCGGCTCCAACAAGCCTTCCAGAGCTTTTTTGACATCCTCAATGGCATCATAAATCACCTTATAGACACGGATGTCCACCTTTTCTTTCTCTGCAAGCTCTTTGGCTTTCAGTGTGGGACGAACATTGAACCCGATGATAATTGCCTGAGAGGCTGCTGCAAGGATGACATCTGACTCACTGATTGCCCCGACTGCTTTTCGAATCACCTGAACTTCTACATCCTCGGTTGACAACCGATACAGGGCATCGGTGAGAGCCTGTGCAGAACCATCCACATCGGCTTTAACAATTATGTTTAACTCTTTAACATTACCTGCTTCAATCTGACGGGACAATTCATCTAAGGTGGTTAAGCGAACCTGACGGAAATCCTGCTCCCGTTTTAACTGCTGACGTTGATAGGCAATTTCTCGAGCATTTTTCTCATCTTCAAGTACAATGAGTTTATCTCCAGCTTCCGGGAGTCCGGTTAATCCCAGTATTTGAACGGGTTTGGAAGGACCGGCAGATTCTACCCGTTGTCCTTTATCATCAATCATAGCCCGTACCCGTCCCCACTGGGTGCCGGCGACAAATACATCGCCGACTTTTAAAGTTCCATCAGAAACTAAAACCGTTGCCACCGGTCCCCGGCCTTTATCCAGTTGTGCCTCCAGGATAATACCCCTTGCCCGCTTGTTAGGATTGGCTTTTAGCTCCAGTAGTTCTGCTTCCAGCAGAATTTTTTCCAGGAGTTCATGAATATTCTGACCGGTTTTTGCTGAAACTTCTACACACTGGTAGGTTCCACCCCAATCTTCAACCAGAACATTTCGCTCTGCCAGTTGCTTCCGGATGGCATCAGGATCAGCATTGGGTTTGTCAACCTTGTTAAGAGCAAAAATAATCGGTACCCCGGCAGCTTTGGCGTGGTCAAGGGCTTCCTCAGTCTGAGGCATTACCCGATCGTCCGCGGCGATGACCAGAACGACAATATCAGTTGCCTGAGCACCCCGGGCACGCATGGCGGTAAAAGCTTCGTGGCCAGGAGTGTCCAGAAAGGTTATCTTTCTTCCATCCTCTAATTCCACCTCATAGGCACCAATATGCTGAGTAATTCCGCCGGATTCTTTGGCGACTACATTGGTTTTTCGAATATAATCCAACAATGAGGTCTTTCCGTGATCCACATGCCCCATCACAGTTACCACCGGTGGTCGTGGTTCCAAATCCTCCGGTGCATCTTCTTCCTCTTCCAGCATCTCCAGAAAATGGGAACCAATTTCTTCTTCCTCTTCCACCTCATACCCATATTCTTCTGCCAATAGGGTGATGGTATCCATATCCAGACGCTGATTGATAGTGACCATTAACCCTAATTCAAGACATTTACCAATAATTTCGGTAGGAGAAACATTCAACAGATTGGCCAGGTCCTGGGTGGTAATAAATTCGGTGACTTTGATAACGTTGCGTTCTTCTTCAACCACTTCACCGGTCTTATCCTTGACTTTTTTCCTCTTTTTCTTCCCGGTACCGGCATCTTTTATTTCGGCCAATGTTTTCTTTAATGAGGTTTCAACTTCTTTTTCATCAACAACCTTTTTCTTTTTACGTCTTCGCCCGCCCTCTTTTTCTTTAGGAACTTCTTCCTCCAGTTCCTCATCTACCTGTAAAAGTTGGGTACGGAATTTCTTACTTTCACGACGCACCATTTCATAAGCTTTTTTGCGGCGAGCTTCTCGTTCCTCAACATCTTCCCGATGGCCCTTTTTCCGCTTTTTCTTTTTCTCTTTTTCGGATTCTTTTATTTCTTCAGTGGTCGGTTTCCCCTTTTCCGGAATCCCTTCATCCTTTATTTGAGAAACATCCCCGGAAACAGGCTCTTCTATCTCTGCTTTCCGTTTTCCACCTTTCTTTTTCGATTTCGGAGGTTTAGGCTCTTCCCCTTTTTTTAATCGTTCCAGAGTCTGTTTTTGTCTTTCTTGTTTCCGTTTTTTCTCTTCTTCCAGACGTTCAAGGTATTTCTTAGCCCCTGGATGTTCAACAATATCTCCTACCTTATAACCTTCTGGAGGAATCTCTTCCTGCTCCATCCCCTCGGAAGCTTCTTCTTCAGGAGTTTTCGTCTCCGCAACAACATTTTCCTGTTCGGGAGTTGCAGCCTCTTCCGAGACCTCTTCACCAATGGCTTCGGTAGCTACTTCACCCTCCTCACTCACGGCTGAAGATTCTTCTATTTCTGCTTCAGGCGCTTTTTCAACTTTCTCTGCAACCTCGGTTTCGCTTTCCGGAGCAACTTCCTCAGGATGTTCAACTTCTTCTTTAGTTTCCACCTCTTCTTCCGATACTTCGACTTCACTTGGTGCCGCTACTTCGGCTTCAGGTTGAGTCTCTGCTACCGGTTCCGCTTCTTTGGCTGGCGCTTCTTCCTGAACTCTTTCTTTCCTGCGTTTTTCAATTTTTTCCGCTACTTTTTTCTCATAAGAAAAACGCTCCAGAACCATCTGATAAACATCTTCAGTCAGACGCATATTATGGTTGCGAACTGCAATTCCTTTCTTTTCAAGGAATTCTTTAATTGTTTCAGTAGATAGATTTAATTCCTTCGCAACCTGAAACAATTTCTTCTTCTGTGGTTTTACCGATACCGTCATTGACTCTCCTGACTTAGATATTTCAAAAACTCTTTTACTAACTCTCCTCGTTGAAAACCGATAATTTTATAACCTGTTAGAGATAACAACGAACTTGAGTCACTTTGTGACTGAATTATACACACAGGAATACGCTCATTAACAGTTATTTTTAAAATTTTTTTCAATGAACTTTCACCCAGAGTTTCATCAATCAAAACCAATGCTACCTTTTGTTTTACGCAGTTTCTACGAACAGACTCATAGCCACAAACTGCTGTTCTGGATTTAAGCGCAAACCCGAGTAAACCCTTTAAGTGACTATCCAAAAAGTGATGCGGTACATTTTTACCTGATTGCGCAAATTTCTTTCGATTTCCAGGCTGACCAGCTCTCTGCTTTTTATTCCTTCTTTTGTGAATTTTTTCTACCATTCGTGTCTCCCTGGTTGAGGGTGTGTCCCCCAACCAGGACTAAATTTTTATATATTGAGTTGACTTAATATTTTCTGTGCTGTTTTTTGCCCGATACCGGGTATTTCCAATAACCCCTGTAAACCAAGACTCTTAAGCTCATCAGCAGTATGGATTCCGGCTTCATTTAACTTTTCCACAATCTTTTTACTTAAACCGGGGATTTCATGAACTTCGGTTACAGTTTCTTCTTCCATGGCTTTTTCATAGAATTCGGATTCCTTCATCAGCTCGATGTTCACTCCGGTCAATTCCTGGACCAATTCTCGGTTCACTTCACCACGGCCCATAGCCAATCCCATATCCTTATCAGGGATAATAGCAACCGCCAGATTTTCTTCGGGATTATAGATTACCCGCGATGGTTTTGCCGGTGTTAACGCCCGGGTGATAAAAATTTCCGGTTCATTTGAAAATGCAATAACATCAATTTTCTCACCATTAAGTTCTCTCACGATGGATTGAATTCGGACGCCTCGCATACCAACACAAGCGCCTACCGGATCGACACGCTTGTCAATGGATTCCACGGCAATTTTTGACCGTTCACCCGGTCGTCGGGCAACTTTTTTGATTTCCACAATCCCATCAAATATTTCCGGCACTTCAATTTCAAACAGCCGGATGAGAAAACGTTCGTCTGCACGAGATACGATAATCTCCGGACGATGCCCTCGCCGTCTCTTTCGACGATCCGGTTCTTCCTCATCTTCACTTTTATCCGGTTTTACAACCTCCTTAATCAATGCCCGGACACTATCTCCCCGTCGTAACCGTTCTGAAGGGATGGATTCACTCTTGGGCATAAACATCTCGGTTCGATCTACCACGATAAAGTAACCCGCTCGGGTTTCCTGGTGAACATCCCCGATGACAATCTCACCGATTCGGGACTTATACTCTTCATAGACTTTGTTTTTCTCATATTCACGAAGCCGTTGCATTAAGGTTTGCTTGGCAATATTAATCAATCGTCGGCCAAACGACTCCGGATTGACCACCTCAGCAAAATATTCACCTTCCTCCACTTCGGGGTCTACTTTTGCCGCTTCACTCAAAGCTATCTGGCGATCCGGATCTGTAACCTCCTTCACCACTTCTTTTTCCACAAAAATTTCCATATCCCCCCGATCAATATTCACGATGACGTCAAAATCCGCATCTTCACCATACTTCCGTTTCATCAGGGTGGAAAAAATGTCTTCCAGAATATCTCTTAAATCTTCCTTATCGATTCTTTTTTCGCGTGCAATTTCTGCTGCAGCGGAAACGATTTCACTTTTCATTGATTTTTCTCACCTCCAAATTACTAATTGTTACCATTTAAGTTGTACCCGCGCTTTTAAAATCGTTGAGCGCGGTATGTTAATTTCTTGTTTCTTTTGTTGAATGACAATTTCATCCTCGGTTACCGATTTTAATATCCCGCGAACCTCTTCCCTTTCTTCTTCCCCGGGTTGGTATATTACCCGTAGTTCACGCCCCAGGTTTTTTCGAAATTCCCAGGTATATTGAAGAAATCGATTGACTCCTGGTGAAGAGACTTCCATGCGATATCGTCCCGGAATCACATCATGAACATCCAGAATATCATTAATCTCACGAGTTAGCCGGGTTAATTCTTCCAGGGTTATACCTGTTTCAGTGTCGGCATAAATTTTAAGCACTTGATTCCCAGGAGTTCCATGAATCACAATATCCACAAGATGAAAATACTCCTCATCAAACAGGGGCTGTATCAAACGACGAATTTCAGATATCAGTTCTTCCATCCCTAAAACCTCCGTATAACAAAAAAGTGGGTTTCGCAACCCACTTTAGAACAGCAAAATATAAGTGAAAGGCTTTGCCAAAGCAAGAAAAATTACTTTTCTTGGAATTAAAACTTTCTCCTAAAAATTACCTACCAATTTAAGATTACTTGCGCTGTGTGACTTTAGTTCTATTATATCATAACAGGTGGTTGTAAACTAAGATGAAAGGAAAGAAAAATTAACAAATTTTCATGAAAAAAGTGGTCTGTACCTCTTGCGCAATTCAGTTTTTTTTGGTAAAATATATCCCACTTTTTGTGGTATATGTCACAACAGAATCATTTTCGTCGTTTGGCATATTTTTAATATCTCCATAACTCTTAGCTTTACACATAGCTTTACACACCTCATCACCCATACGATACATAGGGATATGTATCGAACCCAGTAGTTATCTATAGTTATAACGTTTCTTTTGGAGGAGGAACATCGATGTTGTTCAATAATACCCGCCAGGTATTGGGCGTTATGTACACTCTTATCCTGTTATTCCTGCTGGCCATTTATTTTCAGGGACAATTTTTTTCATCTGTAGAAGCGGCCACAACCCTGAATCAAATGAGTTTTATCACCGCCGGGAATAGCGCCCTTCCACCAGTTTCAAACTCCGCTCTGCCCAAGGATACCTTCCTGCTCCTTCTGGTCTCTGTCACAGCGATCTTCGGGATTGCTTATTATTTCTTTCGCTCCAGTTTTGATCGCTATTTCTAAGGAAGTCATCCGATAAAGGGGTGAGGTGGATATTTCAGAACACGTAATAATGCGAAATAAGATCCGCAACGAGACAGGAATGTACCGGAGCAACTAAAACTGCATCGCCAACTTTTACCTCTTCTATAAATTCGTCAGAAAGATGAACAATTCCATGCTCCTGAGACAAAGATGTAACAGAACAGTTCTTCCTAAGATGTCCCCACCCATCTTCTCTCACTTCTACCAATTTTCCATAATGGTTTTGCCCCTTCACATCAGTCAGCACTTCTTTGGATAGATGTACACCCCCACCATATAGGACAATCTCACTACGCTGTCTTTGGATCGAAACCACGGGACAGGCAACCATTGCCGATATATCACCCTCCACACAACTCCCCAATTCCAGTTGCATCAAATCATAAAAGACGAAATTTCCAGGACGAATTTCATCAACCCCTTCAAATCGCTCAACAACACTACAGGATGGTGTATCTCCAATGGAGATGTTGAGGGGGGCATTTACCCTCAACGTATTTTTCAATTTATTTAATCTTTTTACTGCTTCACGGTGAATAGAAATGATCTCTAATTTGCTTTTTGCCAGATAGGTTTGTCCGAAGTGGCTCAACAGTCCCCCCAGACGTAATAAAGGACTCTGCTCTATTTCATCAATTAATGCCTGAATTTGCTCAACTTCATGCCATGGGATTCCGGATCTTGGATATCCTGCATCCACTTCTACCCACACCTTCACCGGATGCTGGATCTGTTTTGTCAGATAATTCAATATTTCAATTGAATCCACCAAAACCCCGAGCTTACACTGCCCTGCCAGGTAATTGATTTTATCCATTTCTCTCATGTTGACAGGAAAAGCAATGGTG
>RFIL01000452.1 GCA_003695285.1 Calditrichota bacterium | reverse complement strand
TCAGTTACCTGAGTTGGAGTTACTTTCAGGTGAGGAAGAAGGGAGTACAATGGCTGCCAAACGCGATTATTATGAAATTTTGAATGTATCCAGGGAAGCATCGCAGGAGGAGATTAAATCTGCCTATCGGAAGCTGGCAATGAAGTATCATCCGGACCGCAATCCCGGAGATCCGGAGGCAGAGGAGAAATTTAAAGAAGTCGCTGAAGCGTATGAAGTTTTGAGTGATCCGGATAAACGGCTCCGCTATGATCGGTATGGTCATGAAGGTGTCAAGGGAGGTGGAGCTGATTTTGGGTTCCATCATTTTGATTTAAGCGACGCCCTGAGAATGTTCATGGAAGAGGGCTTCGGATTTGATCTGGGGGATTTTTTCGGTACCCGAGGACGAACCCGGAGGGGAAGACGCCAGGAACGGGGGCGTGACCTGCAAATTACTCTGACACTATCGCTGGAAGAGGTGGTAACCGGGGTTCAGAAAAAAATTAAGATAAACAAGTTGGTCTTATGCGATGAATGTAATGGAAGTGGTCAAAAGGCCGGTAGTACTCCCCAAACCTGCCCTACCTGTAATGGTCATGGAGAAGTACGACAGGTAACCCAATCAATCCTTGGGAGGATGGTAAATGTCAGTATCTGTCCTCAATGCCGTGGCGAGGGGAAAATTATTAGCAATCCCTGTAAAACGTGTATGGGAGAAGGGCGTGTTCGTGGGGAAGAAACATTAAAAGTGGATATTCCCCCGGGGGTAGACACTGGCAATTATCTAACCTACCAGGGAAAGGGGGATGTTGGTCCCCGGGGTGGGCCAGCCGGTGATCTCATCATTGCTATTCAAGTGAAAGACCATCCATTGTTTGTACGACATGGCAATGATGTCGTTTACGATCTCTATTTGAGTTTTCCTCAATTAGCCCTGGGTGGTGATGTGGAAATCCCAACGTTAAAAGTGGATAAAGAAAATTCGGATCTGCCGGAGGATAATCCGGACCGCTATGAACAGGTTCAGATTCATATTCCGGCGGGAACTCAACCCGGAAAAGTGTTCCGTTTGCGGGGCAAGGGAATTCCAGAGGTGAATTCTCACCATAAAGGGGATTTACTGGTTCAGGTAAAAGCCTGGGTTCCAACTCGCCTGACCGCAAAAGAACGAGAGCTGCTGGAAGAGCTTGAAAAACTGGAAAATTTTAAGCCCCCTACAAAAACCAAAGGTTTTTTTCAAAAAGTAAAAGAAGCATTGAATATGTGAACATAATTCCTCTTGATTGGATAAATCAGCAGGGGGTAGGAGATGTATTTTACACCTCCTCAACGAAAGGGAATATTGTTCTTAGTTCTTTTTTTGGGGGGTGCGTTGCTTCTCCGGGTACTGGAATGGAAGTTACATCCCACATCAGAATATGACTTCTCAGCTTTCGAAAAATCATTTCAAACCCGTCTGGATTCACTAAAAAGAATCGACTCTCTGGAGAGGGAAGCTTTTACCGTCACCTCTGTACAAAAATCTGCACCCAAGACTCATACCACCAGAGTCTCTCATCCCGGAAAATTGATAAACATCAATACCGCATCATTAGAGGAATTGACTCAACTCCCCCGAATCGGTCCCCGGATGGCCCAACGGATCATTGAATATCGAACCCGCTCAGGCGCCTTCCGAAAAAAAGAGGATATCATGAATGTTCGCGGAATTGGTCCTAAAACCTATCAGCGTTTAGAATCATTGATTTGTGTTGAATAGGGCTAATTATTAGCGGCTCCCTCACTTATCCATTCTCGAATCTTTTCAATTTCAGAAGCTGTTAAAAAAGGACCCCCAAATGGCATTTGTTGCCCCTGAATGCGGGGATCTCCCTCCAGTTTTAATACCAGATAACTGTTATCGGGATCATTCGGTTTAACCCGCATCAGGGTGGGAATTTCTCCGCTCGGCATATTCACCAGATTTCCATAAGCTTTGCCTTCACTTAGATCCAGCCCGAATGGTGCGGTTGTACCTACATGGCAGCCGGATAGGGCACACCGTTGGGAAAAAATGTTCTCCTGGATGCTGGTAAAATTGGCTTGAAGGCCCGGTTCGATAGGCCCAACATGTTCACAACTAAAGAGCAAAAATAAAAGTAGCAAGAAGAAAGATATAGCGAGCCTTGGAAAATTTATTTTTAGAACGCTCATTGATATTCCTTTCATGGTTTTAAAATACGCACAGCTTCCTTAAAACTGAAGTGGTCGAAAAATGTTAAATCCTAATCGTAGATCAAAATCTTCAATATCCAGATCTCCCCCTTGCAGATATTGCGGAGTGGTTAACCCCGCTGAATTACTCACAATGATATGAAAGGCATGCCCTCCCACCGTGAGTTCAATTCCACCGCCCCAGGAATCAAAACGATTAAAGGCGCCAAAAGTGGAAGTAAGCGTAAAACCACTAACAATGGGTACCCATTCCCCAATAATGGAGATGGACTTCCAGAGATGGGCTCGTCCGGCAATCCCCAAAGTGATTAACGGGTCTTCATTGTTTAACTCGCTGTTAGGATTTATCAGAATTCCGGGGACCACATTGAGGGAAAATTCCTGATGAAGTTTACTGGAAAGTATTGCCTGTAGAGAAAATTTGAAGGCTTCTGAACGAAATCGGCTCTCATCCCCTTTTTTCTCGGTCACCCAATTCGTGGAAAAAAGAAGTGCTGCCGCAAGAGGAAGCGGGTCATTTTCGAATTGCTGTTTTAAAGAATATTTCACATTAAATTCAACCTCATCCTGAGAATTACTCCGACCCAGATTCAGGAAAAGTCTGTCCGAAACGGCATACCCCATATTTAAGAAAATGATTCCGGAGCCATCGAGGCCGTAAAAGGTTTCGTATCCACTACTCAGTTTGGGGAAAAATCGATGTTCAATCAAAAAGAGCCAGTTCCCTTTGTCTACCATGCGACTGGTGGGGAGATTGACCACCTTCCAGCTGAGAAAGGGAAGCGCGGGATCCTTGATAGCTACTGGAGGGTGGGCTACAGCGGTGGTCTTTAATTCTTTTACCCACTCAACAATGATAGCGATTTCTTCATCCGTTAATGGGTCACGACCGAAGGGCATACGACTTCCGATGATGTCCGGTTCTCCGATGATTTTTTTTATCAGATAGCTCTCATCCGGTTCTCCGGGTTTGATCCGCATCAGTTCCGGCTTTTCCACACTGGGCTGATTAACCGTCCGCGCATAGAATTCTTCTCTGGTTAGTTTTAACCCCATCATAGGAGTACTGCCCACATGACAGCCAGCCCGGGCGCAATTCTGTTCAAAAATCTGAATCACCTGGTCTTCCAGAGAGGAGCCTTGCTCCGTTGCCTCCACGAGGAATGTCAGGCTAACAATAAGAATTAGACTCATATACCAGACGTTCAAAACCTTCCGCCCGGGGTTAGCTTTAGTTAAAGAGTGATATTTTTCCGGTAGAAAAACCATGAATAAGCCTCCTTCTATAATAAGGTAGTGTGTTGCAGCCCTTTTGAAGAGGGCAAAAACTATATGGCAAGAAAGGATAAAATTGTTTCAGAACTTTGCTATCGTATCCTAATCTGAACGGATCCGGGAGTTGAAATCAGTGAAAGAGAAGCAATGGGATACAATATTGTTATGACGTGGTGTTTGTTCACTGTTTCCTGGTACCAAAGTAAAGCAAAAAAATGTACGAAAAAAAAATCGCTTTTACAAACTATCAATCTCCGATGATAATATCACCTGAATTTCCCCATTACCGGAACGTCATTCCCATATATCCAAACCCCTGCCACAAAACTTCTCACCCGCCACTGTGAATGAAAAAGGATATTTACAGAAAAATTAAGGGAATAAAGAATAATGTGATTTTTCAAGGCCTTTTTCGTGGCAAATACATACCAGGCCTCATAATCTTCTATAGTAAAAGCTATATAGCTGTTTTCATTGATGTTAATTTTAAAAAAGAAAATATGGCAACTTTTTTGTATGTACCGTATAATAGAATCAGGTGGGAAATTGGATGATTCCATTAACCTGATAGCAAAGGAGGAATAAAATGAAGGTCAATCATATATTAGTTCCCATTGATTTTAGTGAATATTCTGAACAAGCCACTCAATATGCCATATTCCTTGCGGAACATTATGGTGCAGAGATCACCCTCCTTCACGCCGTGGTCTTATTTCATGAAGATATTTCAGAAAAGGCTCAGGTGGAGCAATATCAAAAACTTGCGGAAATGAAGGAGAAGGAAATACATGAAAAAATGGTGCAGCAGCATGAAGTGGTGAGTGAAAGAGGGGTCCAGGTAAAAACTGAAATCCGGAGAGGAATTAATGCTGCTGAGGTGATTTTAGAATACGCATCCGAAGCGCAGCCGGATTTAATTGTGATCGGAACCCACGGCCGAAGCGGTTTGAAAAAATGGATTTA
The DNA here is from genome assembly GCA_003695285.1 of Calditrichota bacterium. Lineage (GTDB taxonomy): Bacteria > Calditrichota > Calditrichia > RBG-13-44-9 > J075 > J075. Next base: position 6,661 of record RFIL01000452.1, on the reverse strand, counting down.
CGGCAGTGTTGCTGAAAAAGTGGTTCGTTCCTCGCCCATACCGGTTTTAACAGTCCACCATTCTTTAGAATCGTTTTCCATTAAAAAGATTCTGGTACCGGTGGATTTTTCTGAACAATCTCAGCAAGCGATAAAAACAGCCAACGACATCGCTCGAGATTTTTCTGCCACCCCTTACTTCCTTCACGTTATCGAACATGAAATTCATCCTGCCTACTACACAGCAGAGGTGGTCTCATTATTTGAAATTGATCCGGAGCTTAAAGAACGGGCGAAAAAACGGTTACAGGAATTTGTTGGTGTTTCCGATGAATCCCGGATAATGGTCACCGAAGGTAAAGCATTTAGAGAGATTTTAAATTATATCGAGGAAGAGCAAATTGATTTGACAGTGATGGGTGCCAGGAGTGGAAGTGGTTTAGAGCATTTTCTGGTCGGTAGTACTGCGGATCGGGTGGTACGGCTTGCGCCCTGTCCGGTGCTAACGGTGGGTAGGGAAGAACAATAAATTACGCGATAATATGGCATTGGTGGGGAAATAAAGTTATTCAATACACAGGTGATTCTTTCAGGAAAGGAGTAAGAGATGAAGTCCAGGGTAGATCGTTTACGTGAACATCCTTTTTTTCAGGATTTCCCGGAGAAATATCTGGAGAAAATTGCCGAGTGGACGACGTTTGCCACGTTCAATCCCGGCCAGTATATTTTTCGCCTGGGTGAGGATGCCGATATGTTTTACTTAATTGAAAAAGGGGTCATCTCATTAGAAGTGTATGTTCCTAAATGTGGGCCCGTGACCATTGAAACCCTGGGAACTGGTGATGTTCTGGGATGGTCCTGGTTATACGCTCCCCACCGATGGCAGTTTGATGCCAGGGCGGTTGAAGTGACAAATGCCCTGGTGATTAATGCTAAAATTCTGCGCTCACAAATCGAGGATGATCACGAACTTGGTTATCAGATGATGACCCGTATTTCTCGGATTGTGCGGAATCGATTACAGGCCACTCGAATGAAGCTGATGGAAGTCTATAATATTTATCAGGAACCGGATGAGGAAGATGCTTCTCGACCGGACTGGCAAAAGTTGATTTAAACGTAACGAAAAAGCCGCTATGGAATGGTCACTCTATAGCGGCTTTTATTTCCCGAATTGTTTAGTTCTTTTGGGGAACTCCAATTGTCTTCCTTCAGAAGGTCATCACTTCCACAGTTTTAAACCGCACTGGCTTACCGCGAAAGGTGGCAGGTTTAAATCGATAGTTTTTCAAAGCGTTCAATGCCACCTGATTAATCCGTTCATCATCCAGCGGGGTTAGCAATTTTACCGACTCCACATTCCCTTTTACCGAAACCACACATTCTGCGAGAATCATCAACATATCGCCTTTCTTGACGGAAGGAGGTAGGCGGGGAGTTTCCTTATGAACATACTGTTTTTCACCGCCATCAATTAATTTTTCATCGATGACCGGTGGTTGTTCAGAATCGTTGGTATTTGCTTCTTCTGTGGGCAATAATTCAATTCCTAACAGGTTTTCCACCGGTTCATTTTGAGAGGCACTGGTCGTCGGCGTCTTTTTCGCTGTAGTGGTCGTCTTTGGCCTGGTGGCAGGAGTTGTAGAGTTCCTGCGAGGAGTGGTGGATTTTTTCTCAGCCAGCGGTTGGGTACTTCGAGGCTTGCGTGTGGTCGGTCGCGAAGCCGTATTTTTCTTCCTGGTAGGAGTCGCCGAAGTAAGGCTATTGGATTTACGATCTTTCGTGAGCTGTTGAAAACGACTCCGCTCCCGTTTTAGTTGCGCTTGTAATCGTATCCGCTCCTGTTGTAAATTTTGGATTTCTGCCCGGGTTTTTGATATCTCACTTAAATTCTGCAACATTTCCTGGATATTCTTTAGTTTCAGTGTCTTTTCAATCTCATCCAGCAATTGCGTGTCATCGGGTTTAAGAGTCAGAATCTGTTTATAATTTTCAAGAGCGTCATCATAGCGAGATTCGTTGAAAGCGTTTTCTGCTTCTGCCAGCAAATATTCAATCACTTGATTCTCAAGTTCCAGAGCAGGACCATAAGTGGGATCAATCTGAAGCATCTGATTGAGATAGGAAAGAACATTGTCCTCTTCTGGGGAAACAATTTGCCCGGTTTCAAAAGCTTGCAGAGCTTGTTTTTCAAGGCTTTGTAACAGTGCTAAATTCTTCTGCCGATTCTCCAGAATCGAGGAGATACTGGCGATCCGTTCCTTGACCGAGTTTATTTCCGGTGCTTGGGGAAATTGATCTTGAAATTGACTGTAGAGTTGCAGCGCAGCGGTATAATTTTGTTGTTGAAAATTTTCATCTGCTTGTTGGAGAAGAGCAGCTCTATCCAACTTCGGTTTGAGATAATTCTTAACACCAATGCCCACCACAGCTATCAACAGAATTCCGACAAGAACGGCAAGACCAATTAACAACCGGGATGAATTTTTTCGAATAGAGGCAAAAATACTGGTAGAAGTTTTCGGTGATTTTGGTGAAGGAGCCGGTTTCCTTCTGGGAGGCGGACTCTTTGGCGGAGTGGAATAACTTCGCTTTTCCTCCTTCGGAGGGCGGGATTGGGTATCTCTTTCCTTCTTTAATGTCTGAAATTTTTCTTCAATTAAACCACCCAGTAATGAATCCGCCAGGTCCTTATCCTGTTCTTCCTCTCCACTTGAGGTAAAAAAGGATTCCGAGTGATCGGGTTTGCTCTCTTCGCTTCGGGGAATATCTGATTCCTTTAACACATCTTCCAGAATTCTGTTTAGAAACAAATCATCCTCCGGAGGTGAGTCTTCCGGGCTGATATTCCCATTTTGAGGGGTGGGGGTGACAATAGGTTCAGCAGGAGGAGGTTCATTGGGAACGTCTTTGCCCCCCAGAGGTCTGGCTTCAGATTTTAATGTCTCCTGGTCAATCCCTATCGTTGCCTCTGTCCCGTGGATTGGACAAATTCGGGATGGTAAAAATCGATAACATCGTTTGCAATAATATCGTTGTTTCTGTTTGTTGGCAGATGGGCTTTCCAGCGGTGAACCGCAATGGGGACAACTCTCCTGTCCCTGTTCGACAAATCCGGTACATACTTTACAAATCATGGGTAACCCCCTCAAGATGTTTCATCCCTGTAGAGTGGTGATTAAACGGCCCTGTTAGAGAGGACACGTATAAATTATACTCATGCTGCATTGCTGTTGTATAGATAGTGCACATTGTTTACTCATTCCAGCATCGGTTGCTTATCAAAATCTCCGGCTTTTAAAGTATAGATACGTCAAACAGCACAGCATGAAAGATTCCTCATTAATATCCTTCAACATATTGGCAGATTCAATAGAACAAAGACTGTGCCATTAGAACGCACAGTTAAACTTCACCGGCGGTAAGGGTGATAATTAATTGTTAGTTAAATTTGTTGAATTTTTTGTTACTCCATGTGACAGGACTCAAGAATAGTGAAATGAGGAATCAAAGGATGAGGGTTCCGGTACAGTGTTTCATTGAGGTAAAATTGGCATGATTTAATTTTCTCCATAGAGCTATCCGGTATACTCGCTACTCCAGAAACGCTCCATCTTAAAGCCTGCATTTTCCAGGTTGCCTCTGTTTTTCTCGATAAATTCCTGTATCGTCTCTATGGATATTCCAAAACAAATTCCATAATTGATTTTGCGGTAACTCCGTAAATACAGATTCCCGGTGTAGGGGATATTGGTATCTACCATCGAACGATCGTAATCCGATTGTGGAAATATGCGGACTTCTGTGTCAGCTGCCACAGAATTGACAATCCCGACCAGTTCAAAGTTGGGGATACCGTCCCGTATCGCGAGTACGATTCCCCCGCTCATCCCCCGGTTAAACAGGGCATCCAGCAGGAACCCATGCTGAGGTCCCCGGTCCGGATCACTGATAATCCCACGTGTAATCATTTTTTTACCAGCAGGGAAACCGATAATATAGACAAAATTCCCCCAGTTGAGTTCCTTTGCGCTTCCCAATGGGCACGGAAAAACCGGTAGGGCCTGGGAAGGAGGGAATAAAAATTCTTTTCCCAGGATGACCAGATCGTTTTCACGATCTATCGCCAGGATTTTTACATCCTCCCCCTGTCGCAGATCACTCAAATGAATTTTTTGACGGGTTTTCAACGCCACCGAACTGATAATATCGGACTCCGTGCCATCTGCGTTCAGATAGTAATCAATTAAAGTATCTGGAAAATCCACCACATGGGCACAGGAAAGCACTGCCAGCCTTCGTTTGTCAGCATAAATAATGGTCGCCGTACCTACTACAAAATCGGTAATTATCTCCGCTTCACCCTGATGTTGCTTAAATATGTCAGGGGTTAAATTTTGAATGCGCATATCCTGTTCCCGGGAAAAATAGTAACGTTTAAATTGAGCAGAAGCATTCACCAGTCTCACTGATTCGACAACTCTCTCCAACGCCCTATCATCACTCCCGATAGGAAACGAACTATCGTATTTCCCATCCTGTAGTGCGGGATGAGAAACATCGACCACATAACGAGAACAGGAGAATATGATGACAGATATGAAAAAAATGAAAAGAAGGTGATAAATTAATCTCCGGGGCATATCTATTTCTCCACGGTTTGATCATCTTAAACGACTCTTTAATTCTTAACGACTTGCCACTCCTAAAATCATATTGGTATTATTCTTTGTTAGAAAAGTGTCAGTGTTAAAAATCTATTTATAGACATCTCAAAATTGGAAACTCTCTTACCATTTTTCAGTTTTGAGTTCACACAATACTGATTCATGGTAATTGAAGATTACCTTCTCTGGTTTTTCCGGAAAAGTTCCCAGGGTGTGTTGGCTTTCTTTTCCTTCTACCCAAACACGGAAAACTTTCGGAGAAGTTTCATTTTTAAATGTGACTGCGATGAGTAATGGCATACGGAATGTTTCATCTACGCCGCTCTGACGAATCCGACAATTCACCTGATACTCACCGGAAGGGGTTGTTACAATCTGATGAGCTGCATGATATGTGGGAATTTGCGAACCGTATACCCATTGATCAAAAAACCATTGCATGTTGGTGCCGATTTTCTCTTCAATATATTCCATAAAATCTTCGGTGGAGGCGTTTTTCCCCACAAATTCCCGGTAAAATCCTTTCATTAGTTGTTCAAATTGAGAATCATCACCGGTATCCACATTTGTTAACAGACTTCGAAGCATGTGTAAAATCCAGGCGCCTTTTTTGTAAATAATCAGATTATAATCTCCCTTGGTATCACTGCTGTGAGTGCGATAACCCAGCCAGATGGGAGCGGCTGCCTGTCCTTTGCCTAAAAAATATTTTCGATTGCCGGTGATTTTTTTCCTCCAATCCTTTAACATGTCGTAATAATCTTTTTCTTTCTTTTCTTCCTGCAATCGGGATTGGTAATACCACCATCCGGAATATTCTGCAAAGCCTTCACTGATCCACTGGTCGTGATAGGATTTTATATCCACACCAATTCCCCACCATTGATGAGCCACTTCATGAGCGCGAAAAACTTCATCCATACCACCCGCGGCCGTTCGTTGGAAAGTAATCCAGGAGAGATGTACCAATCCCGGAAAAGCCTCTCCGTGCATATAGGGAATATCGGTGATGTAAAAATGATCCACCGGAGCAGGTCCGAACACTTCCTGAAAAAGTTCGATACTCCGGTAGATATCTCCCCCCACTTCCTTCTCCATGTTTTTCCCGGATCCAACGCCGATTCGACTCAGGGCTCGGGCAATCTCCTGATGCCCGGTTTCCGCAATCAGTACCGTAACAGGGGGTAGATTGCTTTTCTCTATGCGATATTCATCGAAAAAGCCAACATTAAACGAAGCATTGCGGATGGGAGAAGAGGTTCTCCAGTGGGATGTTATGATGTTATCGCTTGTATCCTGTGATACGCGCTCACCGATGCTCACCAGGTCAAAATCATCCGGATAATGAAAGGTAATATCAAACATGGCTTTTTGGTATTCACCGTGCCGGGGATACCACCCTTTTGAGGATTGGATATAAAACCAATCTTTCTTTCTCTCGATCAATTTACCATGATAGTTCATTTTCAAGACATACAGGGAGTCTTTGAGAAAAGGGGTATCCCCTTTCACCCATAGGACGGGATTACCTTTTTCTTTTATATACATTGCCGGTGTGCCATCTCCCCAGAACAGTGAGTCCATTTCCAGTTCATCATACAGGGCAAAAGCCAGCCATTTCAGGCTGTCAATCAGAGGAGTAAACTCTATAATGGTTTGAGCAGAAAAGTTTAATCGACTGCCCTCCAGAGTGCAGTCAATTTGATATTGCCGAATGTAGAGATCGTTTTTTTCAGGTTCATTGATGAAGCTACTGTCAACATATTCCTGCTGGGTATGGAATTGATTGATGATCTCGGGTGCATAAATGTAGGAGGGGCCCTTCAGACGACGCATGAAGCGTACTTCTTCATTTGAAAAAGGATTAATATAAAAAAACAGAGGTTTAATTTTTGATTTGCTGAAATGGGCATAAAAAAGACCATTGTTGCTACCCTCCAGAAACGTCTTCATTATCCCATAATCAAAAAATTTTACTTTAGGATTGCTTAAATATTTTAAGGCATAATCTATCT
>RFIL01000451.1 GCA_003695285.1 Calditrichota bacterium | reverse complement strand
TGGGAAGAGCGCACCCAGTTCAGCGGGCCGCTGACCACGAATTGCGTCCATCCGGTGGGAGGGAAAAGCGTATCCTCAAAGCTCTCGTTGAGCAGCAGCGCTGTGCCGGTGGTGATGGCCATGGGGGAAGAGGGAGTTTGCCGGGCCATCTCTCTCAGAATGTGGGTTACCTGTTTTTGCTCTCCCGCATTCAGAGGCAGCCCGGCCTCGTAGCGCTGAAATAGCTGTTTCAGGCGGGATCGTTCGGGGACATGGGACTGCGCCTGCACACCGGCGGAAAGAACCATGCCTGCCAGGCACAGGATGTATGTCACCGCTGTCACTGAAATTGATCTCATGACGGCCTCCTCACTGAGAAACGGATTCCTTACCTGACCCCCCGTCATCGGACAAGAATTGCACCAAAGATAGTGCCCGCCCTCGAGGAAAGCAAATATTCACTTATGGTGCAATATAATGCAAGTTTTTGAATAAAAATAGGGTAAATTTGTGGAAGGCATCACAGGTTGAGACCGGGAAAAGCGCAATCTACGGCAAATGAAAAATTTCCGTTGATTTATCCCCCCCACCGGGATAAATTGGCGGCCTTTTTGGGGTTAATGCGTTGAATCAGGCAGTTACCTGGATTTGATTCTGAATGGATAATTTGTTGTACACTTCTAAGATGGTGGAAAGGGAGTTTCTCCTTTACGTTTACTCTAATGTGTCGTTCGCTTTGCCGGAGGGAAGTGCTTTTTCCAATTTTCCCATCCCCCAATAAAGGTAATGCCTTCTAGCGCTCGTTTTCAGAGACTTTCCTGGCAACTATAAGATTACGATTGAACTCACGATGCAGAAACAAGAACTACCACGATTTCTGTTTTTCCTGAAGCTTTGTTGGGAAAATCGTAAGTTCTTGATAATCTTTAACAGCGTTGTGTTGGTTCTCTCTGTAATTATTGCCCTTATACAACCGGTTTGGTATAAGGCGGATTCTACAATCTTGATCCAGGTGGACGACTCGAAAGCATTGGCAGTTTCCGGATTATTGCAGGGGTTGCCAATACCTATTGGAGGAACCCCTTATGAAGCTAAAGTTGCTTTGATCAAAGCCTTATTTAAAAGTCGTTCGTTTATGGAATCTATTATTGAGAAGTTCGATCTTCATCGGGTTTATGAAAGCCAATACAAACAAGATACTTATTTGACTTTGCAAGAAAATTTATATTTAGTAGATAATGAAGATGGTACTTTTACAGTATACGGGCTTTACGAAGAGTCGCCGGAATTAGCGGCCGAAATGGTTAATTTTGCAGTGCAGAAGTTGATTGAGTTAAGCATAGAAATCGATCGTAAAAAGGCAACAAACTACCGACAATATCTTGAAAAGAGTTATCAACGGATTGAGGAAGAACTGTTCAAAGTGGAGGATAGTTTAAAACACTTTCAGCAAGAAAGTGGAATCATTCAGTTAGAGGATCAAATTCGAGCTTTAATTGAACAGGTATCTGCTTTGGAAGCGCAAAAGATTCAAACCGAGATTGAACTTGACTTTTATAGAAGCAACTTTAATGAAAATTATCAGAAAATAGAAGCGTTGCAGAAACAAATTGCTATCATTAATACCAAGATTAATGCGTTAAAAACAACCAAAGAGTATTCCAATCTTGCTCTGAATTTAATTCCCCAGGAAGGTCTATCTTATCTCCGCTTATATCGGGAAGTCATGATACGCAACAAGGTAATTGAATTTCTATTGCCACAGCTGGAAAAGGCTAAACTGGATGAAATCAAAAACATCTCTAACCTGGTCATATTAGATCGGGCTGTTCCTCCGGAAAGAAAAGCCAAACCACGACGCAGCCTTATCGTTTTGGCCAGCCTTTTCTTTGCCGGTCTCCTCTCTCTGATAATTGTTTATTTAAGAGCTTATTATCAAGACCATAAAGATGTATTAAAACAAATCTTCTAAAAGGGAATCTCCGTGTATAATGACATTTATTGCCCGAAATTTTCCACTTCATCTGTTTAGTTTTGTGTGGATTTTCACCTTTATCCTGTACTTCTTGAATCCATACGGATATGATCGGGTTCGCCCTGGAACGCTGTTGCTTCTTTTGCTGGGTAATTTCTCGGTGATTTTGGGATTTGTTATTTCCACACTTTACTTTCGAAGAAACAAACTAACACTTTTTCGACACACCCCTCCCGCAACTTTTCCAATTACATTTCATTTTCAAAACATCCAGAAACTGCTTTGGATTACTACTTTTATCTCCTTTTTAGGAATTCTACTAATGCTCAAAGCCTTGACGGATTTTAGCGGTATTAAAGAATATTTTGCGAATCCCATCGCTGCTCGTTACGCCTTTGTTCGATCAACCGGGAAAGTGGTAAGCGGATGGAGTATTCTTGAATCGCTGGCAAGTTATTTAATCAATTTCAACTACCTGGGATGCGTTTTGGGAGGGATTATCTTGAGTGCTAAACCCCGGAAACGTCTGTTTGCTGCACTTCCTATACTTGTGGCGTTTCTGGTGAGCTTGATTACCTTTCAGCGATACTTCTTTCTGACGTGCTTTTCCTTATGGATCTTTAGCCTGGTGAGTGTATCTAATATTTTATCTGAAGACGAACGCAAAAAATGTTTAAGCAGATTCTTTAAGATCGGGGGCACTTTATTACTGATGTTTTTGAGCTTTTCACTATTGTTAATGAGCGTTCGTATCGACATCGGGGAAAACGCTACTGTTTCCAAAAAAATTACGGGTCTGGTGGTAGAATACAATTATGCCTATGTAACCGCCAATATAATTGCTCTCGATAAATACTTACTGGATGATAGACCTGAGCGGACCGGCGGAAAATTATTCCGGGATATCAAAAAATGGTTAGCTCGAATTAATCTCTGGGATGAAGACAATATCAGTGGACCTCGATATGAATTCCGCCATGTAGGCAAGTCAATGCTGCTGAATACTTATACGTACATCAGGGCTTTTTACGCGCAATTTGGAAGTATGGGGGTTTTATTTTTAGGTTTTTTCTGGGGATTTTTGGGGAATATGTTGTTTTTATCTTTACAAAACCGTTTTTCTTTCACCCGGGTTTATTTAACAAATTTCTTTTTGTATTCATATCTAATGTCTTTTTACGACTTTGCTTTATCTAATCTGGCTCTCCAGCTATATATGATAGCAATTATTGGTTTTATAGAATTTGGGGTCTATGGAAGTGGTTATTTTTATCAGTTCTCAAAATCCGCTGTTAAGTAAAGTTCCCGTGCCAAGAAGTAGCGATTGTGATATGATACTACCCGGGCTAAATGCAAATGAAAAGACCTTTAGTCGTTTCAGCATTTGTACTTACCAGTGCTATCCAAAATATAATTGGGGTACTACGTGCCAAAGTGCTCGCGTTATTATGGGGAGCAACACACGTTGGAATTCTGGGGCAGATTTTAACATTATTCAACCTGCAAACTCGACTACTAACCTTTGGCACCACTGCTGCCCTGGTAAATCAACTTGCCCGGGAAGATGAGTCAAACCACCGCGATGTTGTTATCCAAATAACATTCTTTATTGTTTTCCTCACCAATCTTGTCACACTAACAATTTTTACAGTTTTTGCTCCACAACTTTCCTACCTTCTATTTAACACTCCCAAGTATAGCCATTTTATTCTTTGGATGGCAGTGATATGCCCATTTTTTTCATTATCACGTTTGCTGGAAACCCTGGATCAAGCGGAAAAAAAATTCAAAAGATTGGTGAAAGGCCGTATCATTTCCATGGGGCTTGCTTTAATTTTGGTCATTCCACTGGTCTATCAACTGGGGGTTTTGGGAGCTATCATCGACTTATTAGTATGGTTTTCGGTCAGTATTATTTATTTCTCACCACAGCGTAAAGAATTATTATATATCCTTTTTCGTCGAAGCAATAAGTTGAACCCGATCTGGAAAAGCACCATTAAAATATGCGTGGCAGATTTTTCAAAACACATGCTTTTCAACGCCAGCCTTGCCGTTTTTCGCATTCTATTAGTTCATGAATTGAACCTACGATATGTAGGATATTTTCAGGCTTTATGGAGTATTGTCAATTATCTCAATATTTTTATCAATGGATTCACAATTTATTTCTTGCCCGTTATCAGTGAACATCGATCAAGTACCAAAACGAGGCAAGAAATCAGCCTTAACTTTACCATGCTGATTTACATCTTAGTTCCTGTTTGCGCCTTTTTGCTTTTGTTTCCTGCCCCTCTGCTTTACCTGCTTTATTCAAAAGAATTTGTACAAATTTCTTCAGAATTAAATTGGATGATATTCGGGAAATTTTTTGATCTCCTGTTTACTTTCTTTATTGTGATTTTTTTAGGACAGCGACAGTTGAGGTTGTTTTTAGGATTGGAACTTTTCCGAAGCATCTCTTTACTTATCGTGACCTATTGGTTAACGATTCACTTTGGTTTCAAGGGGGCAATTGGCGGTGTAGTCGTAGTTCAAATAATGAGTTTCCTGATGGGATTTTATTGGATCCAAAAAGACCCTCTTTTTGCACTTGATCGAAAGTCTCACCTCCTTCTATGGCGTATAGTCTTTATGTTTATATGTCTTGCTCTTTTTCCCGGAGACACTGTGTTTTGGGTGATTGGCAAAATTTTATTTGTTTTAATTTTTGTGTCAATTGCTTTAAATTTAAAGCTTTATCTAAAATTGATAAAAGAATTCAAAGGTAGAATTTAAATTCGGCGCCCATTTTGTCAAAAAAGCAGTCTCAACATCATTCAAGGGCAATTCACACTATCGCTGCTGTTGCTTGTTGTATAAGTGACGCTGAACCGTTGACACTCATGAGGTCGCTCTGTGGACATTGAGAAACCGATTGTAATCGTAGGAACGGGACGAAACGGTTCGACTCTTTTTTATGATCTGTTTTCGCGTCATCCGCGAGTGGCATGGTTACCCCGAAGAATCAGCGATTGGTTTCCGGGGAAAGTTGAGTTAATTCGGCACTTTATGCGGATGATCGATCTTCCGGTGGTTGGGAAATATCTATATAATTTGCTTCCGCCTCACGAGTCATATCCATTTTGGGATCATTATTTTCGCGGGTTCAGCCAAACTCATCGGGATCTTTTTGCAGAGGATGTAACCCCGAGAACTCGACAATCGCTTACAAATGCTTTGTCACAAATTTTAACTCTCAAACGAAACCGTCTTTTACTCAAGATAACCGGGTGGCCCCGATTGGGTTTCATTCAGGAAATTTTCACGGATACAAAATTTATCCATATCATTCGAGATGGTCGAGCTGTAGCCAACTCATTGATCAATGTGTCCTGGTGGCCCGGGTGGCGGGGACCTGCCGTCTGGTACTGGGGAGCGCTTACTCCTCAACAGCAAGCGGAGTGGAAAAAATACAACTATTCTTACCTTGTTTTGGCGGCTATCGGCTGGAAAATTCTAATGGATGCTATGGAGAAAGCAAAATCGCTGGTCCCCGCGGAGCAGTTTTTAGAAATCAAATATGAGGAACTATGTGCCAATCCAACGGAAGTTTTCCGACGAGTTGTTGATTTTTGTGAGTTATCCTGGGAGGGATCTTTTGAAAAAGAGATCCGAAGGTATCCAGTACATAACACTAATTTCAAATGGCAGAAAGAACTCACCCAAAATCAACAGCGGATCCTCAATGAAGTGTTGGAGACATATTTGAAACGGTACGGTTATTTATGAGAATTCTAATGATTACTTTTGAATTTCCTCCTCAACCTGGAGGGGTGGGAACGTATTCATATCAACTTGCTAAACATTTAAGCCGGTTGGGAAATACCGTAACGGTTCTTGCCAACACCAACTATATGAGTGAAACCTGCATTGCTGATTTTGATCTTAGAGATCACCCCTTTCAGATCATTCGCTATAGACGCTATCGTAACAAACTTGCCAAAATTTTTCATCGCATTTGGCTTACCTGGAAAGTATTTCGGAGGAAAAAATTTGATCTGCTCTTTATCCCGTATGCCCATGCCGGGATCCTTGGATGGGGGCTTCAAAAGCTTTATGGAATTCCATACGTTATGATGGGACACGGTTCTGAATTTCTTTACCGAAATCCGGTTCTGGCAAAGGTTATCAAAATGATTTTTGAGGGGGCAAATTTGGTTTTGGTGAATAGTCATTATACTGCTCAGTTGGTTCAAAAGAGGATCACTAACCGCAATTTAATGATCATCCCTCTGGGGGCTGATGATGAGATCTATGATTACAAAAAGTATTCTTTTGGAGATATTAAATCCCGATACAACGTTTCTGGACGAAAAATAATATTAACTGTGGGAAGTTTATCTGAGCGAAAAGGCCATCGGTTTGTGATTGAAGCGATAAAATTTCTAAAGGCCGATTTCCCCGAGATATTGTATTTGATTGTTGGACGTGGCTCCCAGGAGAATCAACTTCAACAGTTAATAGCAGTTAACAACTTAGAAGAACATGTTCGGTTAATAGGGTTTGTACCAACTGAAAAACTTCCCGAATATTATGCATTATGTGATGTGTTTATCTTAAACAGTACTATTGATCACAAAGGTGATGTGGAAGGCTTTGGAATCGTCCTTATAGAAGCCAATTTGATGGGAAAACCTGTTATCGGCACTCGCGATTCAGGGATGGAAGAGGCTATTGAACATGGCAAAAACGGTCTTCTCATCCCGATGAACAATATCGAGGCTACAGTTTGGGCTTTGAGAGAACTTTTGGCAAACCCGGTAAAAGCGCAAGAGATGGGAGAATATGGCTATCGCCGGGCCAAGCGAGAGATGACCTGGAAAAAAGTAGCTGAAAAAACCAACCGAGCATTGAAAGAAGTTCTCACCAATGGGGCGCGCCGAAAAACACTCACTTCCTAAAAAGAAAATCCTGTTTTTCACCAATACATCTCTGATTGGTGGAGTGGAAAGAAACCTGCTGGATCTCGCATCTTGTATGGATTCTGCCAGATACGAAGTGTATATAGCCGCTCTTGAAAGAGGGGGGCCTTTGTTACAGATAGCGTCTAATAAAGGAATCCAAACTTTCGATCCAGCCTTCTCCCATTACTGGAAGCCCGGTTACCTCTTCCGCATCTGGAAATTTCTGAGACGCGAGCGCTTTGATTTAATACTGATCTCCGGGTTGAAGGCCAAAACCGTTTTATTGCCTCTTAGTGCTTTTGCAGGTATTCCGATAAGAGTTTGCACAATAGTGGGCCTGGACACCTGGAAAAAAAGGCCTCACTATTGGCTGGAAAAACTCCTAAACAGATTTACAACCTTCTGGATAGCTAACTCGCAAGCTGCCAAAAACCGGGCTGTTGAATGCGAAGAAAAACCGCCGGAAAGGATATATGTAATTTATCAGGGACTTGAGGTCAATTCTCGTTCATCTCCACCTCATCCCGAGAAAAATGTCTCTGATCTTCCCAAATCCTCGCCACAATTGTTTCGCATCGCTTATGTTGCTAATATCAGAGAAGGAAAAGGGCATGGATTTTTTTTGGAAGCCCTGAAAACCCTTATACAAAAATATCCCCAAATCCGTGTTGAATTCATTGGCAAAGATCTTTCTCATGGTAGAATATTGCAACTAACCCATGAATACGGATTAGAAAAGTTTGTGAAGTTTAGTGGTTTTCAAGAGGATATTCGCTCTTACTTACACCACGGGCGATTTGACCTGATGATTTTACCCTCGTTTTCAGAGAGTTTTCCTACTTCATTGTTGGAAGGAATGATGGAAGGTATTCCGGTGGCTGCCTCCAAAGTAGGAGGAGTACCGGAGATGATTGAACACGGGCGAACAGGATGGTTGTTTGAACCCGGTAATCATGCTCAATTACAGGAAGCCATAGAAACGCTATTAAAAGATTCCCAATTAAGGACAAAACTGGCCGGCAACGCCCAAACTGAAGCACGGAGACGATATGATATTCACAGTGTAGCCAAAAACTATGAATATCTTTTTGAAACATTTATAGAGAACCGTCATAATGAGCTAAATCCGATAAAAATTTTGCGGGTGCAATCTCGATTAGTATTAGGCGGACCATCCATTCATACAACCACCCTTTGTAAATACTTGAATTCAGATATGTACAAATCTTTGCTTGTCGGCGGTGGCGGTGGAGATTGGGAAAAAGATGTGATAAACAGATTAGAGCAAGAAAAGGTGGATTATGTGATTATTCCAGAAATGAAGCGTGAGATCAGTCCATGGAATGATTTCATAGCGTTTATAAAACTATATCGTCTGATTAAAAAATTCAAACCCCACGTTGTTCATACTCATACAGCTAAGGCAGGTGCATTAGGAAGATTAGCGGCTTTTCTCGGGAGGGTACCATATATTTATCACACATTCCATGGGCACGTCTTCGATGGGTATTTTGGAAAGTTTACCACCAAAATGTTCATTTGGCTCGAGCGATTATTGGCGAGCTTTTCAACAGGAATTGTTGTAATTAGCGAACAGCAACAAAGGGATATCGTTCAAAAATATCGTATTGCCCCGGACGCAAAAGTATCGGTCATTCCTCTTGGGTTTGAGTGGGAATCCTTTTTCCACAATCAAGAATCCACGAGTTTGAGAGAAAGATATAAAATTCCAGAGGATAAGTTCGTTATCGCCATCATTGGCCGGATTGTACCGATCAAGAACCACCAATTATTTGTTGAAGTTGCCCATGGTGTAATCAAGAAACTGGCAGATAAGGTTCATTTTGTGGTCATTGGAGATGGAGAATCTCGAACAGAGGTTGAAAATCTGGTAAAAAGAAAAGAACTGGAACGTTTTTTTACGTTTACAGGCTGGTTAATGGTTAATGGGAATTTATATAAGGAATTGGATTTGGTGCTCTTAACCTCACGAAATGAAGGTACTCCAGTTGTCATCATCGAAGCGCTCGTTTCCGGTACCCCGGTGATAGCCAGCAGCGTAGGAGGGGTTCCAGATGTATTTAAATTCTATGATAAAAAACATCTCATCTCTTCCTTTTCTCCACAACCTTATGTCGACTGTGTTCTTAACTGTATCCGCAATAGCTGCACAGTCCACAAAGACACCAGCCAAAAGGTTAGACAGTATTATAGTGTTGCTCGTCTATTGGATGATATCAAGAAACTGTATGAGCAAAAGTTAAACTGTTCTTGAACTTCTTACTCACCGTTAGTGTGTTATCCTACCTTCATTACTTGCCACACTCAATTCAGTTTTTTGCATACAATTTCCAGGCGAAACATAAGTATCTGGTAAAACCGCTGAGATAAGCACCAGATCTCATAAAAGTTGATCCATACCCGAAAAAAGAGAGTGAGCCTTATCAATTCCGTCCGGAAATACAGACAGAGCAAGAACTTTGCATCAAATATGCGATTGAGAAGGTTGCGCATCTGGATTGTCACAAAGCGATTTTTTTTGCCCGGAGTGTCTTGACAATTTTCAAAATATTTGATAAACTGATTTTGTTGATTGATTTCTTCTTTTAACTAAAGAAGGATTACCACCAAATACTACATAAATAGCCTGATCATATGACACCAGGTACACGATTTTCCTCATGTAGGTTCAGTAAGTGTTTATTTTTTCTCATTTTTATCAAGGGAATTATAGACATTTAAAATAAAGGGGGTAGGACATGACTTGTTATAAATGCCCGTGGCTTAAACAAATAGCTTTCGCACTGTTTTGGATATTGGGCTACTGGGGGTTGCACAATCCAGAGGAATCGAAACTTATCAATATATCTCTCCCCGACCCGGGGCAACCCTGGTGTCTCCTCATTCATCTATCATTATTCGACATGGAGAACCTATCGACCAAAACCAATCTTTCTCTACCCTCCCCTTTTATGTTGCGGGGAACACGAGTGGTGTTCATACCGGAGAATTTATCCTCAGTGACGATAGTAAAACTTTGATTTTCAAGCCTGATAAACCTTTTTACCCGGGGGAAGTGGTTGTAGTGGAGCTAAGAAGGGGGTTCAAAACGAAACAAGGCACTGTAACTCCCCCGCTAACCTTTAGTTTTACTGTTAGTGCTACCCCCACTGAGGTCAGGAATAAATACTTAAACAAACTCCTTCTGGAAGAACTGGACAGTCCCGCCAGGACTACAGTTCGCCCATCGGGTAAAGTATTAAACAAATCTGCTCATGTTTCGGTCAGGAACGATTCCCTCCCTCCCGATTTTCCTCTAATTACCGTCGATACCTTGAACAATCCCACTCCCGGATATCTTTTCACCGCATTATATCGGTTTGCACCACCTAATTTTGGTCCCACTTATCTGGCAATTATTGACAACTATGGTACTCCTATTTTCTACCGAAAATTGGAACGGTTGGGGGTCGACCTAAAGCCCCAGCCCAATGGACTTTTGACCTATTTCGAAGGGCCTTTTGCCATTCCTCCCGGAGGAAATCGCTATTTTTATGCCCTGGATCAAACTTATACCATCGTAGATAGTTTTTACACCGGTAATGGTTACATCACCGACCTTCATGAACTTCTCATTCTACCTAACGATCATGCCTTATTAATGAGCTATGACCCCCAAATTGTCCGAATGGATACAATTGTCCCTGGTGGTCTCCCAAATGCAGTAGTGATTGGATTGATCATCCAGGAGATCGATGCCAACAAAAATGTTGTTTTTCAGTGGAGAAGTTGGGACCATTTTCAAATAACCGATGCCGATTCCAACATCAGCTTAACAGATAGCGTGATCGACTATGTACACGGAAACGCGATTGAAGTAGATTATGACGGAAACCTTCTAATTTCATCTCGCCACCTGAACGAGATTACCAAGATCGACCGTCAAACAGGAGATATTATTTGGCGGTGGGGAGGAGAAAATAATCAGTTCATGTTTATCAATGATAACCGTCGATTTTCTCATCAACACCATATTCGCAGGCTTCCCAACGGAAATTACACTCTCTTCGATAATGGCAATTTCCTGAATCCAGAATATTCCAGTGCTCTGGAATATCAGTTAGATCAGCAAAACTTGATAGCCAATTTGGTCTGGAGTTATCGGGACACCTCTGTCTATGCCCCCTTCATGGGTAGCGTTCAGAGACTTTCTAACGCAAATACAGTAATTGGGTGGGGTGGCACTTTTGGCTCAGAACCCTCAATCACAGAAGTACGGCCCAATGGAATCAAAGCTCTGGAAATAACCTTCGAGGATCCCTTCGTAAATTACCGTGCGGTACGCGCCCCGTGGGATATGAATATTTTCTTCGCTGATCGAGATTCTCTAATATTTGGTACCATTTCCCAATCCTCAGATACTGCAACTTTGAATCTCATCAACAACACTTCGCAAGATATTTTTATTACTACAGCTTCTACCCGCACAACTGTTTTTGCAGCAATTGACACACTTCCCCTGCTTTTACCTGCCAATGGCAACACCCAATTGTCAATTGTTTTTTCCCCGGCGGATACCGGCACCTACAAAGATGTGTTAACCATTCGAGCGGATAGAGAAACGGAAGGATTTGGACGCCAAATTGTGTTGATGGGAGAGTTCAATCCTAACCAAATCAACCCCGAAGAAATTCCCCAGACTTTTGTTCTTCGCCAAAACTACCCCAATCCGTTTAATCCTTTGACTACGATTGAATATAGTGTGCCAATAAAGACTCATGTCACCATTACAATCTTTGACCTGTTAGGGAGAGAAGTACTTACTTTAGTTGACCGACAGCATACTCCGGGGAATTACACGATCGTATGGAACGGTAAGGATAAATCCGGAAAAGCAGTGCAAAGTGGGTTGTATATTTATCGTCTAAAGGCGGGTATCTACTCTCGCACGAGGAAAATGATTCTGCTCCGTTAAGAAGTAAAAAGAAATTCAGTTCGCTACCTTTCGCCAGGGAAAGAAGTACAGGGTGGTTGATGGAATAGCTCTCTTTATGGTTGTGGAACGTGGGGAGTAAAGACACTGGTTTTCTATCCTCATTCTCCGGTCAACCCACGTTCTGCCACCTTAAGAGGGCAACCGCGAAGGATTTCTATCCCGGGCACCCCTTCACTCCCCAATCAATCCCCCCTCCCGAAAGCTGAAGAAGGTCTCATCTCCGATGATGATGTGATCCAGCACCGGGATGTCCATCAGCTTGCCCGCTTCTACC
This sequence comes from Calditrichota bacterium, assembly GCA_003695285.1. Classification (GTDB taxonomy): domain Bacteria; phylum Calditrichota; class Calditrichia; order RBG-13-44-9; family J075; genus J075. The sequence continues at coordinate 395 of RFIL01000451.1, read as the reverse complement.
AATCGCCGGGTGATGGCGCGATCTTCCTGAGAGGGCTGCACCTCACCGGAAGGATGATTGTGCACCAGAATAATGCTGGCCGCGGATTCCAGGATGGCCGCCCGAAACACTTCCCGGGGATGCACCAAAGATGAGTTCAAAATACCCTCGCTGATTTTCACATCCCGGATCAGAATGTTGGCGCTGTTGAGCACCAGAATCATAAACACTTCTTTCTTCAGGTGGGAAAGCCGGGGAGCGTAGTGCCGGAACACGGTTTCCGGGTCGCTGATCTTGATTTTGGTGCGGGAAGGCAGCGTGGCAATGCGCCGGGCAATCTCGAAGGCGGCAATCAGGGTTACCGCTTTGGCCGGGCCGATGCCCTTCAGCCGAAAAAACTCCTGATAATCCATGGC
>RFIL01000450.1 GCA_003695285.1 Calditrichota bacterium | reverse complement strand
GGTGTAGCGCACTCCCAGGCGGGTGGTGGGTGCATCAAACCAATCAGGTGTCCCGATTGTGGTGGAGAAATCCACCATCAACTGCAAGGGAAAAGTAAGATTAAAATCGCGATGGTAATCGTAGGGTCCCCAGTCATTGATTTTAATGATGGACATCAGCTTAAATTGTCCCCATAGAACCCTCAGGTCTCCCCCATACCGATGGATCAGGCGAGGATCGCTACCGATCGATTCCCCTTCACCGCCGTAGAGATTGGCAATCAGCCCCAGACGGGGATTCACTTTAGAGACAATCCGGGCATGGGCTTCCCAGAGGTCGCGTGGTGGGGTGCCGCCGGTGTGAATAAAAATGGTTCGTCCATCCTTCGCCACGTACGGAGCCGCATCAACCGTTGTGGGTTGTTTGCGATACACAAAACCAGCGTTGGCTGCGAATTTCGCGTCCTCCATTACATCATTATCCCAGGAATAAAACCAGGTTCCCGGGGTGGGGTCATAGGTGAGCAACAACTCAGCAGCGGTCATCTCCCGGTTAGCCCGCACGGCAAAGGGATCATCGAGAATATTGCGAGGTCGGCCCGGAGGGGGCACATCACCGGGAACGGGCCCAACCACCGGTTGTTGCCACAGGAAGTTGGGAGCGATTTGTAAATCTCCAATCAAATAGGTAAATCCGGAAAGAAAATTATACTGGTTCCCGCTACCGCTATCTTTTAATCGCCATCCGGTAAAAGTCTGGGTTAAATCAGGGCCGCCATCAGCCACCAGACCCATTGCGGCTGCCTGAGCATACCAGTTAACCGGGCCGAAGCTGTATGTCAGTTTGATTTTACCACCCCAGGTATCATCGCTGGTAATCCTGTCCTGATAAATGGTATAATTACCGGGACTCCCATCGGCAATTTGGAATTTTTCGCCAATGCGGGGTTCCCCGGCCCAGATGCCACCCACTTCAACACCAAGTCCCTTCACATCAGTTTTGATGTGCAGTGTTGCCCGTCGGGTAGGACGAGAAGGGATGGCAAAGGAACTCACCGCCTGACCCTGTTGATCAATATCTTCATGGTAAATACCGGTTACCTGAAACTTTCCAATGGCTCGACTGTATTTTACCAGCACCGCCGGGTTGGCTCCCCACCACAGTTCCGGACCAAAGGCGACCTTTAAACCCTTCAGTTGGCGTTTACCTTCCATTTCAAAACCAAAGGGAGCGGTGGCATTATACAGGTCGATATTGGGACCATAATTGGCTTCCGGATAAAGACCGAAGAAATCACCTTCATACCCCCAGTGATAATGCCCGGTACGGTAAAAACCATCCAGGTTAAAATAAGGGTGATTCCAGCTCATGCTGGCTTTGTAAACGCTAACCCGATTCAGTGAATTCAATTTCAGGTCTCCATCGCGGGTTCTGACCGTCTGAGGCCGGCCGCGGTTTTCATAAAAAATTTCATCGATGGGATTGCCGGGAACCGCCCCCAGAATATTCAAGGAAATTGACCCCACCAACCCTTCCGTGGGTTGTGCTTCAAATTGGGTGTAAAACGATTGGAGCTTGTCAAATCCCTGTGCATTGGGGTAACTGTTGCTTCCCTCAATCGGATCTTCCGGAGTAGAAACTCGGGTACCACCGGTGTTGTAAGTATATAGCTCAGCCCGTAACCCGGAGAGACGAACTTTTCCGGTCTTTTCCAAAGTAAGCGCCGCTTTATCGCTCCTTGCCTTCATAAGGGCATCCATTAGATTAATTGCGGCAAATCTGGCTTCGAGCTGATTCAGGGTGAGTCCGCGCTGGTAGGGATTAATCTTGTGAACCTCTTTAAGCGCATAATAGGCGGCCCGGGGATAGAGCTCATAAAGCCCTTTTAAATTGGTTGGTCCTTTGGCACAAATCCCGAACCACTCTTCGTTCATATTGTTTTCACCTTCGCGGTAATCATATTGATACCCGCCATTGGACCAGGAAGCGGTTACATCATGAATATCCAGGTTTTTGGTCTGTCCGGTTTTCCACCAGCCGTCGCTGAACTGAAAGGTACAACCACCGATAGCAATTCCGGTTTTACCCAAGCCGTAGGCGTTTTCATATATTTCTTTCCAGTTGGAGACCAGATACTCGGCCTGGGATTTCTGGTCTTCCCGGTTTTCCAGGGCGTTGTAAGCGTCTGCTCCAAACTCCGTAAAGAGAAGGGGTTTATTCAACAACTCTTTAACCCGTTGAAAGGCATCACCAAAGGATTTACCTCGGTACATGTTGGTACCGAAAATATCGATATCCTTACATTTCTGAGCGATAATCTCAATAAAGAGCAGGTCTCCGTTACACATCGCCACCGGATGAGAAGTATCCAGCTCCTTCATGGAGAGGGCGGCGTCATTAAACAGTTGATACATGGGATAAGCATGCTGGGTGGATTTGCGTTGTTCCACAGGAATATCCGAGGTCTCCGCACCTTCCCAGAACAAACCATAATTATTTTCATTTCCCAACAGATACATCAAGAGGCCGGGAGTATCTTTAAACTCATCGACCATTTGCTTCACCTCAGATAACAACAGCTTGCGCACTCTGGGATCGGCATAATCGGTATGGGGATACCAGACTCCATCCAGCGTTAGCCCATAACGACCGAAAGAATGGTTCAGGATGGTATAAATCCCGTAGTTCTCATAAATATAACGAACCCATTTGGGGGGAATACCGGTATAGACCCGAATTACATTCACACCCATGTTTTTGAGCAGTGACATTTCCGAATCCAGTGCTGCCCGGATAATATCTTCCGGCTGCTTCCATAAGCTGTAGGTGTAGTTGGTCCCAATTGGGTAATAATCCCAGTTCATACCATTAATCATGAACTTTTCACCATTGACCATCAGGGCAAATCCCGAAGCATCCTGAACTATCTCAACCTTTGCATTTTTGGCCTGTAGGGTTGGTGGAGCCAGAAACATGAAGAGCGCCAGACCGAGCATCACATACACTTTTAGCAAAGCTGGTTTGGCGTCAAGTTGGGGGAAATTCATACTTACCTCCTGAATATTAATTACTTTGGGTACATCTATTGTTTTACAAGATATTCATCAAGCAATGGTTTAGGAATGATGAATGAGGTCGGCCATGACCTCCTCCTGTATGACTAAACATCTCAATCAATGCGATTTCAATAACTCATCAATTCGCTAAAATGTCACTGCTATTTTTTCAATCACCCCATCCCTTCGGAACAGCAATTGACTCAACTGGTCAGAGAGCAACAGACCACTGATCTTCTCCTCTGTCCCATCGGAGAGGGTTACGGTAATGCCAGGTTTTTCGCCCCGGCGATAAATGACCGGCACCTGGCAAAGAGTGAATGCCAGTTCTCCAGGCTGGAGTGTGATCTGCTGTTTTTTTCCGGAAAGTGCCATATATTCGAACACCTTTTGCC
>RFIL01000449.1 GCA_003695285.1 Calditrichota bacterium | reverse complement strand
TCGAGTTAGGCTATCCAGGCGAACATCGACAATATTGAAAAGAGTAGCCATCCCTATATTGAAATGGTTGAAATTGAATGTAATAAGGTCCAGACGTGTAGTATTAAAATGAACATTTTGAGGTTCGGTCTTTACTGTGGGAAGTTCACCATTGATTCCCACTGAAACAACATTAATAAAAAAAGGGGACCAGTGTTGGACCTCTTTTTCCTGATATTTATGTTGCCCCTGTAGTGTCGCCCAGGTTAATAGGAATATGAGCACCGGTAATTTTCTACCAATACAAAACATCCCTCTTCCTCCACCCATTAATTTCTAAGGGTGATATTTTTTAAAAATTAAAGGAAGGTCAAGGAAAAATTTATGAATTATGGCTTTAAATGTCAAGTAAACGAGGAAAACGCTTTGTTTTTGACTGAATATCCCGGCACAGATCGATTATCATTCAATGTTGGTTAAAGAGTCATCAATCTTCAGTCAAAACGGTTTTGTAATAGCAAGTAGCGCTGCTAAAACCCCCAATAAAAGAGTAAGTCCCCAAATGCTTTTTGAGAGTTGGGGGTTCTTACGAATGAATACCGGCAACCCACCAAAAATGAACCAGAGAAGTACTTTCACCATTACCCATCCATCCGTATAGTTGACGGTTGGTAATTTAGCTATCATGCCGAATGCCCCTAAAAGCGCTAAAAACAAACCAACCCCATGGGTAATGGACAACCGTTTTCGCCAGCCGTTCTCCCCATTGGAATTTACCAGCATTCCACCCAGGGAGAGAAAAATCATTAAAATCCCTAAGAGATGAATAATTTTATATGAACTCGCAGTTAACATTTTCAAACCTCCAGTCAACGATTTCAGATTAAACAATTGAATACCTAATGTATGCACAATAGGCTTGTATTTAAAAGGATAAAAAAAACCAACAAGAGTAAGCTTAATCGGGGTTGGTTGTTGTGAAAAAAAAATCTCCACGGATATCGGAGAGGCCAAATTTAATGATACCGGTTAGATGATGATCTCTGGGATTTTTTGAAGAGATGCTTTATATTTACCGTTCACGAAATCGAGTAATGGAGGTATGATGAGTATCTGGTTCAAAGCGTATACTTTGTCGGATTTTCAACATCGCAGTGCTAATACAATGATCGAGCACCTGGGAATTGAATTGATTGAAATTGGAGAGGACTACCTGGTGGCCAGGATGCCGGTGGATCATCGAACCAAACAACCGGAAGGGTTACTTCATGGTGGGGCTTCATTGGTACTGGCAGAAACACTTGGGAGCGTGGGCGCTTTTCTGTGTATTGACCCCACTCGAAAACAGGTATTTGGCCTGGAAATTAATGCGAACCACTTACGGGCAGTCCAGGATGGATATGTAGTAGGAACCGCCCGACCTATTCACAGGGGGAATAGTGTTCATGTCTGGGAAATTAAAATTCAGGATGAAAAAAAGAATTTGGTCTGTATCAGCCGAATAACATTGCTGATTCAGGATCGGAGAAACAAATAAAGCCTTTTATTTTGGTGCGTTTTAAATTTCAAAATGGATGATCAACAGGAACCATGAGTGTTGTGATCCCATCACATCAACAAAATATCTGCCAGTTCATCATAAATCATAGATGGTGTCATCAATTTTAGGTTTGGGTTTTTTCTTCTTACCGGAGACTTTACTGGCAAAGGTGAACAGTTCATCACCTTCTAAAAGGTCCCCCATTTCTTCTTCAATTTGTTCGGGGTCTTCTCCTTGTTCCATCCTGCGGATGGCTTCTTCCATGGCTGGTCCCATCTCCATCCCGGTTAGCTCGCTAAATTTCCGCATCAGTTGGGCGGCCTGCCGGGGGTCATCCTCATTTATTTTATCGGCTTCGTTTGCCAGGAGGGCCATTGCCCTTTCCATTTTATCCTCATCAATAGGTGGCATATCATCGCCCATATCCTCATCTTTCCGCCCTGAACTGAGTGCAAACATGGACATTCGTCGCTCTAAAGAGACGTCTTTGCAATTAGGACAGGAAGGAATTTTTTCTGTGTTTACAGTACGAGAAAAAAACTTGTAAATGGTATTACATTTCTCACAGTAAAATTCATAAATGGGCATTTCCTTTTCCTCCACCTTTTTTCATATTAAAAATAAAGTTTCTTGCGGTTTCGTGCAAACAGTTTGAGAAGAGGCATCTCTATCCAGATATCAAATGTATCGGAAAACTTCCTCCACGGTTTAAAGACTGAATGAGGATGCCGGGGTTGATTCATATATCATAACGTTCAGCAAATCCATTGGAAATTTTATACATGCAAATAAGAGAAAAGACAATCAAAAAAGCCACTGTGATTCCCTGAAGATGTTCAAAAAAAAGGTTTCCTATATATCCCGGATTCATTAAAGTATGCCCAATTGCCAGAATATCCTGTTTACTGTCAATTTTGGCGAGGAGACTTCCCAGCGTGACCGGTAAATTCACAGAACTTACTTCAGTGGACAATCCAACAGAGATGATGAAGTCAATGCTGCAT
>RFIL01000065.1 GCA_003695285.1 Calditrichota bacterium | reverse complement strand
CAGGATATGAGTGAGTGCCATCCCTTCTTCCGGAAATTTATCAGCCATCATGAGTCCTTTCGGTTAATCTTATCAATGTCGTCATCAGTTTTCTCAGAACGGTAAAGCTCAGGGATTTTCTTTCCGTGCTTTTTTAAACTCTACCAGCCGCACGATCACGTATGCCAACAATGCAAAGATGAAAAACACCAGTAACAACCAGGCCACCCCCTGGAGCGTGCCGATGATGGTTCGGTAAACTTCCAGGACCCATCGCTCCAGAGTCAGTGAAACTATCTGGGATTGGTTTGTATTGGGTGGGGTGATGTATTTCTCCAACTGCCAGATTCGAACCCCCGAAGATATCCCAACCACATAGATAGCGAATTTCAGGTATCTGACCCAGGCATTACTGATGGATTCCTCGATTAAACGGTTCATGATGCCCGAGAGGGATTTGTCAAAAATTTTGATGATGATAAAACACACCGTAATCGAGATGAGAAAGGTAACAAAAAGTAGTGTTAAAAACATGAAATCTTCCTCCTTAATTAATATGCTCTTTCAAATAATGATAGCAAAAGTTCACTTGGGGAACAGGCGGATGAGAACACTCATAGTAACAGAAGCTTGGTCTGAATCGAAAGTGGATAAAATATAGAAATGAATTTATGGAAATCCTCATGCTTTTTTCCCGTGGTCTGATTTTTTTAACAATCCATTGCATTTTTGCTTTTCAGGAGGCAATATTTTAAATATTAAACTGGAGTGAGCAGATGGAAATTAAAGGCAGTGGAAAGTTATTGAGAGTGTTCATTGGTGAGGATGACCGATGTAAGGGGATGCCTCTGTTCGAAGCAATTGTTCGAAAGTTAAGGGAAGAAGGATTAGCCGGGGCAACCGTCATCAAAGGGATTCAGGGATATGGGGCTTCCAGCCGGGTTATTCATAGCTCAAGGTTATTGCGTCTTTCAGAAGATTTACCCATTTTAATTGAAGTGGTGGATACCGATGAAAAAATACAAAAAGCCATTGAAATTATTGAGGAGATGCTTCAGGAAGCGAATTCGGGAAGTTTAATGACTTTAGAAAAAGTGGAAATCATTCGCTATAAACCGGATGAAAAAAAGTAGCTCATCATTATTCAAACTAAATCGATTTTTCCCACGGTAATTGGAGAATATGAATGAGAATACAATTTATCTACCCCTTCTTTTTGATAGGATTGCTCCTTTTTTTAACCTGCCAACATAAAACCGCTTTTGAAATCAAAGACAATATACCTGTGGTACATTTAATCGCAGGGGAAAAAGATACGCTGCAACTATCTGATCTGTTTTATGCTCCGGACTATTCGATTGAGATTGAACCTGTTCCGGGCTTTTTTACTTCCTTGCTTCCGGGAAAAAAATCCCTGATAATTGAGCCATCGGATTCCAGCGAAGGTTTTTTTCTGATTCCCTTCCACCTCCATCAACAAGATTACGCCATCCCGGTGATGGTGGAGGTTCTTGATCGGTACACCTTTACCTTTAAACCGGATACACCTCCTGAGAAAATTACCCTTTTCGGTTCATTTAACAACTGGAATCGGGATATGCTGCCCCTCAAAGATGAGGATGGTGATGGCGTGTATCAGGTAGAAGTGTCTTTACCACCCGGGCGTTATGAATATAAATTTTTTGTAGATGGTGAAGAATTTATCGACCCCACCAACCCGGAAAAGGTCAGTAACCCCTTCGGTAGTTATAACTCCGTGCTAACCGTTCCTCCCCGTCATCCTGAAACAGTGTTTTTACATTTCAAGCGAATGAATATGGATGAGAAGGGATGGAGCCTTATCTATGTGTATGAGGAAGAGGGTTTTCAGGGAAAATTGGCGATTGATGACATCAAGGTTCTGCTCAATAATACCATCCTGAAGCCTGGATACATTCAAGCTAAAGGAAACCAGGTGATGGTCAACATCCCCGGAAGCTACCTGCTCGGGGATGGAACCCTACGAATCACTGTATCCCGGCAGGGTAAAACAACTCCTCTACAAACAGTTCAATGGGTGGATGGCATTCCTGCAGGACAATCTGATTCCCACTTCACCTGGAACGAGGCAATTATTTATTCTTTGATGATAGACCGATTTTTAGATGGCGACTCATCGAACAACCGCCCGGTTATCCAGGATAGTTTATCCCCGAAGACGAATTTTATGGGGGGAGACTTACAGGGCGTTTTAAAAAAGATGAGGGAAGGGTACTTTGATACTCTGGGAGTTAATGTGTTGTGGATATCTCCGGTGATTCAAAATCCGGATAAGGCTCATCGCGAATACCCGCCACCTCACCATTACGTGACCGGTTATCACGGATACTGGCCCGTCCATCCCACTCGTGTGGATGACCGCTTCGGCACACTGGAACTATTGAAAGAACTGATAGGGGAAGCGCACCATAGGGGGATAAAAGTATTGCTGGATTTTGTTGCGCATCATGTCTATATCGAGCACCCTTTTTATCAGGAGCATCCGGAATGGTTCGGTTCCCTCTATCTCCCGGATGGCAGGCGAAATCTCAGATTATGGGATGAGCACCGTCTCACCACCTGGTTTGAACCGTTTCTTCCTTCATTCGATTATGTTCACTCGGATGAGGCGGTGGAGGTGATGACCGACAATGCCCTCTGGTGGCTCCAGCAGGCTCACCTGGATGGTTTCCGCCACGATGCGGTGAAACACATTCCCAATCGCTTCTGGAGAGTGCTTACCCGGAAGATCAAGGAACGGATCGATTATCCTGAAAAGAGAAAAACTTTCCAAATTGGTGAAACGTTCGGGAGTTATGATTTGATCCGTTCCTATGTCAACAATGGACAGTTAGACAGCCAGTTTAATTTTAATTTATTTTATACCGCACGGTATGTGTTTCTAACCCCGGATGCCAGTTTTAAAATACTGGCAGATGAGTTGGGCAAAACTCATACGGTTTATGGAATGAATCATTTAATGGGAAATATCATGGATAGCCACGATCAGGTGCGCTATATGGCCTATACCGATGGTGATATCTCCCTGGACGAAGGCAACACTGCTGAGATTGGTTGGAATCATCCACCGGAGGTGGATCATCCGGAGAGTTATCGGAAAGCAGCGCTTTATTTAGCTTATCTGCTGACCATTCCGGGGATTCCCACGATTTATTACGGGGATGAAATTGGTATGACCGGCGCTTCCGACCCCGATAACCGCCGAATGATGCGTTTTGATGATCAGTTGAGTGATTATGAAAAAGAAATGTTTCAAATGGTTAAAGAGTTGATTCACATAAGACGCCATCATTCTGCTCTAAATTATGGTGATTTTTTAACGCTGTTTGCTGATAACAATGTCTTTGCATATCTTCGTTCGGATGTCAATGAGCGGATTCTGGTGGTCATCAATAAGAGCCAGAATCCTCAGACTGTACAGCTTAAACTTCCATCAGTTTATCAACTACAGCAAGCAACTGACTTATCTTCAGGTGAGGAATTTTCTGTGTCAGACTCTGAATTAACAATCACCCTTGCCCCTGTTAGCTGGCGGGTGATGCATGTTACCTCAGAAGTAAATTGAAAAGATGAGTGGGTTAAAAGAACATATCCTTTCCCTGGATGAAACTCCCGTCCATTTCTGGCAGGGTGGAAGTGGAGAAAAGACCATCGTTTTTGTCCATGGTGGTGGGAGTGACCATGCTCTTTTCTCCTGGAGGGCGGTTCTTCCTGAGATGTCTCAATCTTATCAGGTGGTGGCGCCGGATTTACCCGGCTATGGCCTGAGTCCCTGCCCATCCTCCTGGGCAATATCCCCCCAGTCACCTTTACGAACTCTGGTCGATTCCCGGAAGTTCGATGAACGGGTTAACCAGAATCCATTCTGGTATCACATTGAATTTACCAGAAAGTTCCTGGAAAAGTTAGAATTACAGCGGGTGACATTAGTAGGAATTTCCATGGGCGGTGGGATTGCACTGGGAACCGCTCTCTGTTATCCGGAACTGGTGGAACGATTATGTTTAGTGGATAGTTATGCCCTTACCTCAAGGATGTACCTCAGCCCCCTGACATATCTTTTTTCCCGTTCCGATGGGTTGATGCGCTTTCTTCGGAACCAGGTTTGTCAGCATAGACGATTGATTCGCTGGGGGATTCGATGGCTAACATACCAACCAAAACTCGCAGTACTGGAAACGTTAGCCCTCGAGGCGCACATCTCATTCTGTAGCAGAGGTGAGCATCCGGCATGGAGGGATTTTCTAAAAGCTGAGATGACTCCCACCGGTAATCTAACCAGCTTTTTTCCCCATCTGAACCGCCTGGAAATTCCCGTGCAGATCGTACATGGAGCAAAAGATCGCTTAATATCAGTTGCGGTTGCCCGAAGAGCAGCTAAAAGAATAAAAGATAGTTGGTTAACGGTTTTTCCGAATTGTGGTCATCTTCCCCCCAGAGAGTATCCGGAATATTTTTGTGCCCTGTTAAGACAGTTCCTCTATTTTTGGTAAGGGTTCGCTTACTTTTTTAGGACAGGGTGAGCGGGATAGATTGGATGGTGGTGAGAAAAGAGAAAAAAGGAAAGAGGAAAGAGAAAAGAGGAGAAGGGCTGATAACTGATACCATTACCCTCGGATTTATGCTCAGGAGTCGAATTTCTTCTAAATTCAGGTAGGTAGATTTTCCCGCAGTTACCGCTTTCCGGCAGCCTGAACACCTTTATGCAGGTCCTATATAACCATTTTTTTTGCCATTCTATTTTACATAAAATTTGATTCACATACAATACACCGGAATCTGTATTGATTTTCTGTACGATATGGGTTATTTTTTTATAACCAACCGAGAGGTAGACTAAGAATAAAATGGAGTGTTACAGCCAAATGATACGGATTGCTGTGATGAAGTATTGGATAATAT
>RFIL01000448.1 GCA_003695285.1 Calditrichota bacterium | reverse complement strand
GATTACAACCGGGATGGCAGGGATGAGTTTTTGTTAAAATTTATTAACAACATTGTGTTACTACTGGATCGTTCTCTGGAACCACTGGGGTATCTGAAAGATGTGTATTCGATTTCTGTTTTTAACAGTGGTGAGGGAGATTTGCAGTTTGCCGTGGGCACTAAAGAGGGATTCTCGATTCGGAAGGTGGTTAGAAACTGGATATCCTATCGATGGTACTTTTATTCCATCCCTTTTTTCGCGGTAATCTTATTTTTAACCTTCATAGTAATCCGACTCAGGAATCTTTTTCGTTTCCAACGATTGATAAACCGCTATGTAGCTTTTCATCAGAACAAGGGAATCCTTATCATTACTCATAAGGGGAAGATTCTCCTTCTCAACCACTTTTTTCATGAACAATTTGCTCATCCTCATTACCAACCGATCAACACCATCCAAGATCTGTGGTTATTCCTTCAAAATCATCCACAGCTAAGGGAGCTTGGAACACACTTAAGCGAAGCCTGGAAAACGGTTCAATTTAATTTTTCTCAGAGCATTGATAGAACCATTACCCTTGGAGACAAACATTACAAGCTCCGTGTGAGCGGGATAAAAGATGGTACGAAAATCAACGCCTTTTTGGTGGAGGTTGAGGATATCACCCAGATCATTTATGCCGATCGAAACCGTTATAAGGTTGCTATTATGCGTAACATTGCCCATGATATCAAACAACCGCTAACAAACATTCTGATCACCATGGACAATATCCGCCACCGGTTTGAGGATTTGGAAACTCCCCAGATAAATGAGTTTCTTTACTCAGCCAATTTAGTTAAAGAAGAAACGCAAAATGTGAATGATATTATCCGAAACTTACTGGAATTTGCAGACATTGAGAAGCCAAGGAAAACATTAACGAACCTCAAAGAAATTCTTGAACCGTTGTATTTGGAATACCTCCAGCGAATGCCCCAGCATATCACACTGCATATGGAGATTGCCAACAATCTTCCTGATTTCTATCTGGATCCCAAACAGATTGAACGTGCATTTAGAAATGTCATTAATAATGCCATTGCTGCCATCGACAGGGAGGGGAAAATTGTCATCTCTGCCCAATTGGCACCAAAATTGTCTTTAGAAGACCCGGAGCTTGTGGTTGTGGAAATAACCGATAATGGCTGTGGGATTCCTGCGGAGCATTTATCAAAGATTTTCGACCCCTACTTTACCACCAAGCCCAGCGGCACCGGTCTGGGGATGTGTATTGTTTATGATATTGTAGAAAAACATGGTGGAAAAATTGTTATTCAAAGTAAAGTGAATCATGGAACCTCAGTAAAAATTTTTTTCAGAGTTACGAATACCTTGGAGGTGTCAGGTGTATAAAATACTTCTGGTGGATGATGACCGGAGAATCGATTCCGTGGTCAAACATATTCTGAATTATCATGGCTTCAAGGTGGATTACACTGCCAGCGGGCGGGATGCCATCGATTTCGTGCGGGAAAATTCCTACGATGCCATGCTGCTGGATCTCAATCTGCTGGACATTTCCGGGGTAGAAGTTTTACAGAAAATTTCCAGAATAAAACCTCTGTTACCTGTAATCGTCTTTTCCGGCGAGACCGATATCGCCATGGATGCTGTGCGAGCGGTGAAGCTGGGCGCCTATGATTTTTTGCGCAAGCCACTGGATGGGGATACTCTGCTGGTTTCTTTAAAGAATGCCATCAGTCAATACCAGTTACAACTAGAACGGGAAGAATTGTTAAGAGAGCTACAGTCGCAATACAGCTTAGTATGCGAAAGCCCGGCAATGAAGTCACTTGCTGCACAAATTGAAAAGATCGCCCCAAAAGATGTTAAAGTGTTGATCTTAGGGGAGACCGGAGTTGGAAAGGAGCTGATTGCCGGAGCGATTCATCACCAAAGTTCCCGTAGGAGCAAGCGGTTTGTGAAGGTCAATTGCGCCGCCATTCCCAAAGACTTATTGGAAAGCGAACTTTTTGGACATAAAAAGGGATCCTTTACCGGAGCCGTAACCGATCAGGTTGGGAAGTTCATCCATGCCGATCAGGGTACCCTATTTCTGGATGAGATTGCAGAATTAACTCCATCCGCTCAGGCAAAACTACTCCGGGTGCTGGAAACCAACGAGGTTGAAATCATCGGCAACCCCCAGCCACAAATCGTTAATGTGCGGATAATCGCAGCAACCAATCAAGATCTGGCAAAATTGATTCAAGAAAAAAAATTTCGGGAAGACCTTTATTATCGCCTCAATCCTTTCATTATAAGAGTTCCCACATTACGAGAAAGATTAGAAGATATCCCCATCCTGTCGAGATTACTACTCAAAGAATGCTGTGAAAAATACAACATCCCGGTGAAGGATTTTGAGGATAATGCCATGCGGCTGTTAATGGAATACTCATGGCCGGGTAATGTACGGCAATTACGAAATATTATGGAAAAGCTGGCAATCACGGTTGATGGTGCGGTGATACATTATCATCATGTCTATACAGCCCTGAATCTGGAAAAAATTTCTAACGCTCCCCGTGAAACACTCCCTCTGAGAGAAGCACTGGAACGGTATGAAAAATCTTATATCCTCAACGTTTTATTAAATAGTTCAACGGTCATCGAAGCAGCACAAAAGCTGGGGATTGAGCGAACCAATCTACAGAAAAAGATGAGGAAATACGGAATCAGCATGAGGGAAATCAACTCCCGGGAAACAACGTGATACATTATTCGGAATTGTATCAATGGAGGCCATAAACGCTCAGACCCCTCTCAGAAAAATCCTTATCGGAAGACAACATTCGGAACTCTTTAAACCACATCATCATCTAATCACTTTAAAAGCACCATCTTTCTCACCCAACTACGGTTGGTGGTCTTCAAAGAATAGAAATACACCCCGGAGCTAACTGTGCTGCCAGAATCATTCCGTCCCTCCCATAAAACTTCATGAAGACCGGCGTGGAAATTCCCATTTAAAAGGGTGCGTATTTTTCTTCCGGTGCCATCGAAGATTTCCAAGGCAATCTTCGTCGCGAAAGGTAGATAGAATGAAATGCGGG
>RFIL01000447.1 GCA_003695285.1 Calditrichota bacterium | reverse complement strand
TGCGTAAAGGACAATCCCAGGCGAAATAAATTCGGGAAAATCCCCCCAAACCCTGCTGAGATTAATACCGACCAATTGGGTTTCATGGCGCTCTCCTTTTTTCTCAATGAGTGATGTGCCCTTAAAAAATAAAATCTATAGGGATGTTAGCTTCGAGTCAAATTATTTCTGTAATGAAGTGACAAAAATTTACTCCCGGACGAGAACTACTCAAAACAGGATATGAGCTGCCTTAAAAACAAAAACCCGTTTCTACCAGATTGTGGAGAAACGGGTTTTTTCAAAGAACTTCCACCGGATCGGTTAGATTTCACTTGATAAAACAAACGGTAATTCGTGGATCACAATAGAATCAATCGTAGGTGTGTTAAACAATCTCAACCAGTTGAATATCAAAAACCAGATCTTTGCCAGCCAGTGGATGGTTGGCATCAATAGTGATGGTATCATCCGATACTTCAGTAATGGTAACGATTAAGCGACCACCATCTCCCTGGGTGGCTTCCAGCTGTTGGCCAACCTGGGGTTCCAGATCTTCAGGAAGCATGTCCCGACCAATTTCCTGCACTAACACAGGATTATATTGACCATAGGCATCATCAGCAGCGATGGTGACGGTTACGGTCTCTCCGGGTTGCATTCCAATAACTGCTTGTTCAAAACCGGGAATCAATTGACCATCCCCGATGGTGAACTCCAGCGGTGCCCGATTTTCCGAACTATCGAAAATCGTTCCATCCACTAATTTTCCGGTGTAATGAACTTTTACGGTATCACCGGTTTTTGCCTGTCCCATAAAATATCTCCTTTACTTTGGGATGCTTTGACAAATATGCCGTTACACGATGCCTACCGGAAGGTATGCTATTAGGAGCGTTACAACCAGAGGGGAAATTGGCTTCGAGTAAACACGTGATTGGGCATTTACCTAATTAATTTCAAATTTCCGCATATCTAACCTATGCGGTCATTCCGTGCAATAAACTAATACCTTAATTTCCATAAAGAAATAGTTTTTTTAGATATTTTAATACCCAACAGTACACTTTTTGCAGAAGAACCGGATAATGGGATAATATTTACTGCTAAATCAGCAACCTTCAACATTGTGGCTCCTGATCATTCGATTTCCGGTTATTGCAAATCAACATTGAATTGAGTAATTTTTTGCTATCTCACCAAAATTTACGGAGGGCTTATGAAAAAATTATACTATCTATCCATCTATTTCTTTGTACTGGCTTTCTTCCATCTTTCTGGGATGCTCCAGGCACAGAATCTCCGCAATCTGGAAGATTTGTTAATCTACAGTGAACAACATCCGGAAGTTCTTAGAGCTGCGAAGGAAAAATCCCGGGAGTTACATCTTCCTTCCAGCATCCTGTTAGAAGACCTGGGGATTTTTATGGAAGTGAAGGCAGTAACAGAGGGAACACTTTTATATGCGGTATATCGCAACTTTGCCCATCCGTTAACCGATGGCTCGGTGATGACATATGAAGAAATTCAGCGCCATTTTGATTTATCCTCCGCCAGGATGAGATATTTCACTCCACAACGCCACAGGAACGGCTTGAAAGACCACAAACAAACGCTCTCTTATCAAGAATTATTGTTGATACCGGAAACCACAACTGATGCCATTATGGCTTTTGATCCCATGACCGGAGATCTGGTTGATTCCGCCTTCTTTTCAGCTGCCGGGAATGTTTCGTTACCTATTGAAATTCATAACACTGCCTGGGGAACCTTTACCATCAGTGATCAGACTGCTGATGTGGTGCATGAATTTGACATCAATGGGAATTATCTCGGGGTTTTTGCTCCCACCGGAGGGCCGGACCCTTCGATTCTTGACAACATTCGGGGACATACCTACCACCCGATTACCGGACATCTGCTGGTTACCGTGGCCAGTGGAACCAATAGCGATGCCGTAGCGGAATTTGATACGGCAGGAAATTATCTTGGAAATTTTATTAGCAATGGTCTGGGAGGATTGGATAGCCCCTGGAGCATCTGGTTTCGCAGTAATGATGTACTGGTAACCGGCATCTCTTCCGATAATATCATCCGGTATGATCTGGATGGCAATTTCCTCTCCGTTTTTGCTCCGGTGAATAGTTTCCCTGAACAGGTAGTGGAAATTGCTAATGGGGAAGTGGCTGTAGGGAACTTTAGCGGACAATCCGGGGTGGTGATTTTCAGTGCTGATGGAACACTGCTGGATATTCTCTCGGGTGTTACCGGAAACCGTGGTGTCTGGCAACTGGGAAATGGAAATATTCTGACCACCAACAGCACCGGGGTTCATGAAATTGATCGCAATACCGGGAATCTGGTGCGGACCATTATCGCCGGGGTGAGTTCCAGACATATTACCCTCTATTCTGCCGGTGGCGTTCCAGGCTTTAACCTCGCTTCCAACTCACTGGATTTTGGAATCGTGGAGGTCGGAACCAGCGTCAGCGATTCTGTGGCTGTACACAACCCTGGCACCGCCACACTGGATATCACAGCGGTCACTTCCGACAATACAAGCTTCATGGTTACCCCTTCATCGGCAGCTATTGCACCGGGAGATTCCTTTTACTTTGTCATTACCTACTCTCCAACCGATACGCTCCCGGATGTCGGCCACATCATTTTTGAACATAATGCTCCAACTTCTCCCGACACTCTGGATGTCCAGGGCATCGGCGGCCTGGCCATGTTTTCGGTTTCTCCAACAGTACTCGTCTTTGACAGTGTTTCTACCAATAGTTCCGTTACAGATAGTGTTCTGATCAGTAACTCCGGGAATGTTGATTTAATCATCTCTACCGCAACAACAGATAACCCGGCTTTTACGGTGCAACCCAATTCCGGAAACATTCCTCCCGGCGGTAGTGCCTACTTCCGGGTGACTTTTAACGCGGATAGCCTCCCGGGGGTTGTAACCGGAAATTTAGTGTTTACCCATAATGCTCCCAGTTCGCCGGATACGGTTATGCTTCAGGCAGAGGTGATCACTGGCATTTTCCTCCAATCGACTCTCCCGGGTACTTATTATCTGGCGCAAAATTACCCGAATCCTTTCAACCCGGTGACACAGATTGGATTTCGGATTGCGAATTTCCCCAGCGGGGCAGGCGCATTTGTAAAATTGGCGGTGTATGATCTGCTGGGTCGGAAAGTGAAGACATTGGTGAACAAATCTTTGACACCCGGCGAATACCAGGTGCAATGGGATGGAAAAGATGAGAATGGAAAACCTGTGGTCAGCGGTGTATATCTGTATCGCTTACAGGCCGGAGATTTTGTTCAGGTGAGAAAAATGGTCTTATTGAGATAGGATACCTTTTTCAACTGTAGATCTAAGAAAAATCCCCTGGGTAGAGGAACTCAGGGGATTTTTCATTCAAAACAACTCAAACAAGATACTGGAAACAGGGAATAATATTTGCTAAAAAAGCGAGAATTTCACATATCTACCCGGATGTCGTTTCATATCAATGCTCAGGGAATCCAGGGAACGGGTAAGATTTACCAGGTTGTCATAGAAGGTGCGGTCCTTAAGGAGTTGAGCCGCACTCCCTTCATGCTGGAGATGATATAGTAAGGAATCTGTTTGAAAAGCGATGGATTTGATTCTGGGGTAAAAAGTGGGATCGGAGATCATTTGAGCGAAAGTACCCCGCCCGGTATGCAAACTATCCAGAATGGCATGAAAATGTTGAGAACTTTTGGACAGGCTGCTGTAGAGAGTGGTATCCTGGAGGAATTTACCGATATTCCCCTCTCCCCGGGCAATCTGGGTGGTGGTTCGTCTCAGGTTCTCAACAATTGTTAAAAATCCGTGTTGCACATTTTTATCCACCAGGATTTTCCCCACCACTCCTTTGCCTTCCAGAGCCAGAGAGGTGAGGGTATCGGTGTTGGTTAGCACATTACGGAGTTCACGGATGGCTTCAGCGGCATCTGCAAAAACCACATTGGCATCGGGACTGGAGCGACTGGCAATAAAGGTCCCTGCTTCCAGAGGAGGCTCATTCAAATCTCCCAGGGTGATATCCACATATTTATCCCCCAGAATTCCCATGGTCTTCACCATTGCCACCGAGGAGGTCGTAATTCGATTGGCATAATCTTTATCGATTTTTAACTCCACCCGGATACCCTGTTGCTCCTCCTGGGTGACAAATTGCATATCCCCTACCACACCCACTTTTAATCCGGAGAGGGTAATAAATGCACCGGGCACCAACCCTTCTACATTAGGAAGAAACATGTAAAGAGAATACTTGTCCTCAAAATATTTTTGATTTGACGCTATGATGTAAAAAATAAAGGCGGCTAAAAAAACCGCCAGAATGACCATCAGCAGAACACTGATGGTGGTGTTGCGATTATTCTGTGCAAATGCCATTGTTACTGCTCATCCCTAAAATATGATTTTTGGATTCTTATCCCCTTCCGGACACCTTTCAATTGAAAGAAAGGCCATCTTCTTTTCCGCTGCGAAAGTTTCCGGATATTTGTTACCAATCTGTTCTGATTTTCCTCAGACTGCCATCAGTCTGGGTATTGTGGTATCCTCATACCAATCATGAATATCGGAAACCGGTACTCCGTCATACACGGCTTTCCCATCTTTCAACATAATCATCCGCTGGACGGCATTCATAAAATAATGCACTTCATGGGTTACCACCAGTGAGGTAATGTTAAATTGGTTTCTTAAATTGGAAATTAGCTCCACAACCCGCCGTGCAGAGATGGGGTCCAACCCGGCGGTAGGTTCATCGTAGAGCATGGCATTGGGGTTTCCGACCACTGCTCTGGCCACTGCTACCCGTTTTTTCATTCCCCCACTCAACTGAGCAGGATAGTAGTGTAAGAATTTATCCAGCCCCAGGAACTCCAGAGTGTTTAACACCCGTTCCTGAATTTCTCTGGCAGCCATGCGGAGGTTTTCTCTGAGAAAAAAACCGACATTTTCTTCCACCGTTAACGAATCGAACAATGCGCCTTCCTGAAAAACCATCCCAAAGCGTTGACGGATTTTCATCAATTGCTTTTCAGACATCCGGGAGAGTTCCTGACCGAAGACATAAATGGAGCCTGAGGAGGGTTTTAATAAGCCAAGAATTAACTTCAATATGGTACTCTTACCGGCACCACTATTCCCTACCAGTAGAACCGACTCCCCTTCCTCGATGGAAAAAGAAACATCATCCAGGATTAAATTATTATTCAAGCGTAGCGAAACATTTTCAAATTGTATCATCTTTTCTCCTTCCTTTCACCGAAAGCTCTATGTTATTGCTAACGGAAGTATTCTTCCACCCTGCACCCTTTTAAAGCCAAACAGTCACTGTTTGATTCATGAAAAACCGAATAGTTACCGTTTATTTTCTCTTTTATCAAAGTAGTGCTAAATACTACTCAAAATATCACAAAAAGTTTACAAATTAATAAAAAGCCAGTACGGTTTTTGTGATCAAAAAGTCCATGATCAACACCCCGAGGGATGTGAGCATCACCGTGCGGGTGGCGGCACGGCCCATCCCAACGGCACCACCGCTGATGGTATACCCATAATAGGCGCCAATCATCCCAATCAACAATCCATAAAATGGGGGTTTTAAACTGCCAATTACGATGTCCTTCATCAACAATCCTGACTTCATGGATAACCAGAAAAAATCCGAATCCACCCCCATCCAGACGGTAGAGGCAAACCACCCGGTGATGATGCCGAATACATCTGCCACAATGGTCAGGGGCAACATCAACACCACTGAAGCAAACACCCGCGGAACGATTAAGCGTTTTACCGGATCCGTTCCAAAAGCCCTCAGAGCATCTATTTGTTCGGTCAGGACCATATTTCCAATTTCAGAGACAATTTTGGCACCCGTTCTCCCGGCAAGCATCAGACCGGTGATGGTAGGTCCAATCTCCCGAATCACCGAAACTCCCACCAGCCTCCCCAACATCAGTTTAGCACCGAACAATTCCAGTTTGGTTCCCCACTCCAGAGCCAACACCATACTGATGCAGGCAACAGCGGTTAACACCAGAGGTAGGGCCTGAACCCCCATGTAATACATTTGTGAAATGGTGTCCGGATAATACCGAAATGCCCCCGGCAATCCCCGGATTGTTTGATAAACAAATTGCCACCAGCGTTTTGTTCCGCGCCATGCGGATTCTAACTGCATGAAAATCCTCTCATTTAAATCCAAAGCCCCTCTTGACACATCATCAAAAGGGGCAAATATACAGTTCAGGCAATCTTCAATAAAAGCCTTTAAAAATGATTGATCTCCCCTACCCCCAAACGGATCGTTCATTCATTTCTTCAGAGAAGTTTCAAAAAGAATTTCCAGGTCTTTCCGGCTGAGGGATTTAACAAACCCGCTATCCGAGGTAATCAATTCTTTGGATAGCTTTTTCTTCCTTTCCTGCAGGGTAATGATCTTTTCTTCCACCGTATCCTTGACAATGTATTTATAGACAAATACCCGTTTTTCCTGACCAATACGATGGGCACGGTCAGTAGCCTGGCGTTCCACGGCCGGATTCCACCAGGGATCCAGGTGGATAACATAATCTGCTGCGGTCAAATTTAACCCCAGCCCCCCGGCTTTTAATGAAATTAAGAAAGCAGAAATATCCGGGTTCTCCTGAAAGTTATGTATCCGCTTCGCCCGGTTGCGAACTGACCCATCCAGATATTCATATTTCCAGCCATTTTCATCAAACAGTTTCTGAACAATTTTCAAAAACCGTACAAATTGGGAAAAGATAAGCACTTTGTGCCCTTTGATCAGTAAATCATCTAACATATCCTGTAACAGGAGCACTTTCCCACTATCCAGTAAATCACTTTCTTCCATCAAAATCGCCGGATGGCAGGCCAATTGGCGGAGATATGTCAAAGCTTCCAGAATTTGCATTTTACTTTTCTGGATGCCCTGCTCATCCACTGCCCGGAAGATATTTTCCCGATAAGTAGCCAGAGCACTGAGATATGCTTCCCGTTGTTTGTCCGTCATCTCCACAAACTGCAGAATTTCAGTTAATGGTGGCAATTGGGTTTCCACTTCTTCCTTGGTGCGTCTTAAGATAAAGGGATAAATAATGCGTTTGAGTGCCTTTAGTTTTCCCTCTCGCTCTTCTTCCGGGATATCGATATATTGATTTTGAAACTGCCGTAAATTCCCCAACAATCCGGGATTAACAATATTCATCTGAGCCCAGAGATCCGTAAGGGTATTTTCTACCGGAGTTCCGGTGAGCGCCAGTTTAAAATCGGATTTGATTTTACTAACCGCTTTGTAAGTTTTGGTTTGGGGATTTTTAACCTTTTGCGATTCATCCAGAACTAAGTAGCTAAATTCCCTTTCTGCGAGTTGACGGATATCCTGAAGCACCACACCGTAACTGCATAATATCACGTCATAGTTGGGAAATTCTTCGATCAACTGTTTTCGTTCACTTCGACTCCCCCGATATCTCAGCACACGAAGTTGGGGTGAAAATTTTTGGAATTCTTCCCACCAGTTAAAAATTAAGGTTAAGGGAACAACAATTAAAGCGGGTTTGGTTAGTTCTTTTTCTTCTTTAAGTTTAAGTAACAGAGCAATCACCTGGACAGTTTTTCCCAATCCCATATCATCCGCCAGGATTCCACCGAAATAAAAATCCTTTAAAAAACAGAGCCAGTTCAGACCATGTTGCTGATATTCCCGTAGCGTTCCCTGGAGGGTGTT
>RFIL01000446.1 GCA_003695285.1 Calditrichota bacterium | reverse complement strand
CGAAATGAGTTAACGGAAAAAGCCGATAGTCACGCCATACAGGTATTTGCTAAAAATTTGAAGAACTTGCTGCTCCAACCTCCGGTACGCGGAAAAATCATTATGGGGATTGATCCCGGGTACCGCACCGGCTGTAAGGTGGCTGTCATTGATGAAACCGGAAAGTATCTGGAAGGGGACACCATCTTTCCTCATCCTCCCCAGAATCAGGTATTTGATGCGAAGACGATTATCCGCCGTTTTGTAGAAAAGTATCATGTGGAAATCATTGCCATTGGCAACGGAACTGCATCAAGGGAGACAGAAGCCCTGGTAGCCGATGTTATTCGGGAAATGAAGGAGGCCGGCTGGGAGAAGGAATTGGTGTATATTATTGTTAATGAAGCCGGGGCTTCGGTGTACTCCGCTTCTAAAGTGGCCAAGGAAGAATTCCCCGAACTGGAAGCCAGTATGAGAGGTAACATCTCGATTGCCCGCCGGTTGATGGACCCACTGGCGGAACTGGTCAAAATTGACCCGAAACATATTGGGGTTGGGTTGTATCAACATGATGTAAACCAGAAGCAGTTAAGCGAAGCGCTTCATAATGTCGTCGAATCGGCGGTAAACCAGGTGGGTGTTGATTTAAACACCGCTTCAGTCAGTTTGTTGAAATATGTCTCCGGGCTCACCGGACGTACCGCTGAAAGCATCGTTAAATATCGTGATACCCATGGCAAATTCAAACGTCGGGAGGAATTGTTGGAGGTGACGGGAGTAGGTGAGGTGGCGTTTCAACAGGCTGCCGGTTTTTTACGTATCCCCGATGGCGATAACCCCCTGGATAACACCGGCATTCATCCCGAATCCTATGAGGCAACAAAGCAGTTGTTGCAGTTGTTTGAGGTAGAAAATCGTCCGGAAGAATGGCGAAAATTACCGGCACTCATCCGGGAACGAAAGATCAGCCTGGAAGAGATTGCCAGTAAAATTGGGGTGGGTGTTCCCACTCTGGAAGATATATTAAAAGATCTGGAAAAACCCGGACGGGATCCGCGCGATGAGATGCCCAAACCCATCTTTAAGAGCGATGTGCTAAAAATTGAAGATTTACGGGTGGGGATGGTGTTAAAAGGAACGGTGCGCAATGTGGTGGATTTTGGTGCTTTTGTGGATATCGGTGTAAAACGGGATGGGCTGGTGCATGTGAGCGAAATGGCGGATCGATATGTTAAGAACCCCCTGGAAATCGTGAAAGTGGGTGATGTGGTAACGGTAAAAGTGATTAATGTTGATGTGGAGAGGGGAAGGGTTCAGCTTTCGATGAAAATATAATGAGATACCGTTTTTCAACTGACAAACTGCTTGACACACTTTAAAGGGGTTACTTATATTTGCTTTTCTCATTTGTACCGTCATCAAGGGTAGTATTGTAATTTTCTATTTGCATTAACTGAAAATTCGGGAGAAAACCTTTCCCGAAAATTTGGAAGGCAACGAAAGAATAGATAAACAATAAATATGCACGGTCATTTTTCCTGTAAAGGTGACCGGGTACTTGTATGAGGTTTTGCTAAATTGCAAAGGAGGACCTTCCGTGAAGATATTTAATGCGCAACATATTCGAAACATTGGTATCGGTGGTCATAGTGGTGCCGGTAAAACATCTCTGGTAGAATCCATGTTATATTGCATGGGAAAAACCACCCGAATAGGTCAGGTAGAACAGGGCAATACCGTCTCAGACTACAATGAAGATGAAATTGAACGGCAAATCTCCATTAACACATCCCTGCTTCATGGAGAATGGAATCAACACAAAATCAATTTAATAGACACCCCGGGATTTAGTGATTTCTTTGGGGATGTGGTGAGTGGCATGCTTGCCGCTGACATTGTCATGATTGTGGTATCCGCATCAGCCGGGGTGGAAGTCGGAACCGAACGAGTTCGCCAACTGGCGGATAAATATAATAAACCCCGGTTTTATGTGGTCAACAAACTGGATCGGGAAAATGTCAGCTTTGATGATATCTATCAGGATTTGCGGGAGCGCTTCGGGAAGAAGTTGATTATTGCTCATATCCCGATGGAATCCGGCCCCAATTTCTTTTCGGTCGTTGATATCATCAAACAGAAGGTGTACAAATATGCCACCGATTCCAGTGGAAAATATACCGAGGAAGATATACCGGACAATATCCAATCCCGGGTAGATGAAATTCGAATGGAACTGATGGAAGCTGTGGCGGAAAGCGATGATGAATTACTGGAAAAATATTTTGATGCCGGTGAGTTGACCCAGGAAGAAATTGTCACCGGATTCAAGAAAGCGGTATTAAATCAAACTATTGTACCGATTGTGTGCACCGCTGCCACCCGCAATGTAGGGGTAAAGAGCTTATTAAATTTCATTACTGAATATCTCCCCTCACCCGCGGATATGCCTCCTGTCAAGTCAGTGGATGGGAAAGAGCGCAAACCCAGCGATTCCGAACCGCTGGCCGCACTGGTTTTTAAAACCGTGGCAGAAGCGCATGTGGGAGAATTGTCTTACGTGCGGGTATTTTCCGGGATATTGAAATCAGGGGATGAAGTTCTAAATGCCACCCAGGACTCAGGTGAGCGAATCGGGCAAATCTATGTGTTGAACGGGAAAGAGAAAACCAGCGTGGATCAACTTAATGCCGGTGACATTGGCGCACTGGTGAAATTAAAATCCACTCACACGGGAGATACCCTGAGCAGTAAAACCGATCCCTTTAAATTACCGCCCATAGAATTTCCGGAAGCCTTGCTGCACATTGCGGTTAAGCCCAAAACCAAAGGGGATGAAGACAAAATCGCCAATGGCTTACATATTCTTCATGAAGAAGACCCCACCTTTCTGGTACGCTATGATCCGGAATTGAAACAAACCATCGTTTCCGGGCAGGGGGAACTCCACCTCGACATCATCCTGAAACGTCTGAAACAGCGATTCGGGGTGGATGTGGATGTGGATAAACCCAAGATACCCTATCGCGAAACCATTAAAGGGAAATCCGAAGCACAGGGCAAATATAAAAAGCAAACCGGTGGTCGCGGGCAGTATGGAGACTGTCATCTGCGCCTGGAACCCATGGAACGCGGAAGCGGTATTGAGTTTGTTGATGCCATTGTGGGCGGGGTTATTCCCGGCAAATTCATCCCTGCTGTCGAGAAGGGGGTACGGGAAGCCTGTGCTGAAGGTGTGTTGGCCGGTTATCCGGTAGTGGATATCAAAGTTACCTGTTTTGACGGTTCCTACCACTCGGTGGACTCTTCCGAAATGGCATTTAAAATTGCCGGTTCCATGGCCTTCAAAAAAGCCTTTCTGGAAGCCAAACCGGTCTTACTGGAACCTATCTATGATATTGAGGTGAAGGTTCCGGAGGATTACATGGGTGATGTGATGGGCGATATCTCCAGCCGTCGGGGTAAAATTCTGGGGATGGATTCCGACGGAAGATTCCAGATAATTCGGGCGAAGGTACCTCTGGCGGAGTTACACAAATATACCACCTCCTTGCGTTCCATGACGCAGGGGCAGGGGATCTTCCATCTGGAGTTTTCCCATTATGAAGAAGTACCCCCGGATATTGCTGAAAAAATTATTGAGGAATCGAAAAAAGAGAAAGAAGAAGCCTGATTTTCAGGCAAATAAACGGCTGAAAAGCCCTGTGGTAAAGCTCCACAGGGCTTTTGTTTGGAGCTTGAAGCCGTTCATTTGTTTTTACCTTTGCATTTCAGCCTTAGAATTGGTAGACTGCAATGTGAATGAGGGTGGATAAATAACGTAAGTATAAGGAGTGTT
>RFIL01000445.1 GCA_003695285.1 Calditrichota bacterium | reverse complement strand
TTTTATGATCGGAAGTTAATTGAAAAGCCGGGGTTTGTTGGTGGGCCCTAATGATTCGTAAGATTGTTGTTCATTCATTCTTCTAATTTAACGTAGCTTGGTGTCAATTATCCTGGGAGAAGAATGCGTATTAATCAAGCAACTCCCGGATGAGTCGAGCCAGATCGTGGTGACTGAATGGTTTATATAATACTTTATTGATGTTATTTCCCTGTAATTTCTCATCATTTAGCTGCTCGCTGAATCCGGTACATAAAATTACCGGGATGTCTGAACGAAGATTGTGCACTTCTTTAACCAATTGCAATCCAGTGAGCTTAGGCATGGTCATATCTGTGATTAACAAATCAATCTCCTCAGGGGAATTTTTAATATAATCCAGTGCCAGAAGTGGATTGGAAAAGGTGATCACCTTATATCCATAGTGTTCCAGCATTTTTCCAACCATTTCTATGATAACCACTTCATCATCAACAAAAAGAATGGTCTCATTCCCCCCCGGAATCACATCGGTGGTATATTCCTTCACTGTCGTCTTTTTCTCTATTGCGGGTAAGTAGACCGTGAATACTGTCCCTTCTCCAGGTTTACTGGCAACTGTAATCGCTCCATTATAAGCGGTTACAATTCCATGAACCACCGCCAGGCCTAATCCGGTTCCCTGGAAATCCCCTTTGGTGGTAAAGTAGGGATCAAAAATCTTGTCGATAATGTCATCCGGTATTCCCATCCCGGTATCTTTTATGGCGAGTTTGATATGCCTTCCCGGTAGAAGATTGGGTAGGGTGGAAGCAAATTCTGAAGTTACCTCTACTTCGGATAAGTGCACAGTTAAGGTTCCACCATTAGGCATGGCTTGATAAGCATTGGTGCAGAGGTTCATGATGATCTGATGGATTTCCGCAGGACTTCCAATGATAGTACTGGAAAGCGGCTGAATATCCTCAACAAACTCAATAGTGGTTGGGATTGCAGCCCGGAGCAGTTTCAATGCTTCCTTGATGAGAGATTCAATATCCAATTCAGAGCGCTCACGGCTGGTCTGGCGGCTGAAGGAGAGAATTTGATTGACCAATTCACTGGCTCGAGAAGCAGCAATCAGAATTTGTTCGATGAATCCCTGTAGTTTGCTTCCTTCCGGTAACAGGCTTTTACACAATTCCCCATACCCCACAATTGGGGTTAACAGATTGTTAAAATCATGAGCAATCCCTCCTGCCAGGGTGCCTATCGCTTCCAGACGTTGATTCTGTTCGATACGTCTTTCAATTTCCTGTTCCCTGCTAACGTCACGATGAACCGACACATAATGAGAGATATTCCCCTCTGCGTCCAGGATTGGTGTGATGGAGGCAAAAACTTCTATGAAATCACCATCTTTACTTTTATTCACAAAATGACCGGTCCACGCTTTACCGGCTTGTAAAGTTTGTTTCAGTTGTTGAAAAAATTCTACATCATGTTTACCGCTTTTAAGAATCCCCGGACTCTTCCCTGTTAGTTCTTCCAGCGAATAGCCATATAAATCTTTGAATCCTTTATTGATGTAGAGAAAATTGTTATTGGCATCGGTAATAAAAATAGCCTCACTGGAGTTTTCGATGGCTGTTGCCAACAATTCCTGCTGTTTTTCAGCCTCTCTTTTTTGCTCCTGAAGCTCTAGTGCTTCCAGTGCAAAGGAAATATCGTTTGATGCTTCGACCAGCAATTGAATTTCTTCTTTATCAAAAAAGTGTTTTTCGGAAGAAAAAAGACCCAGTGCCCCAATGACTTTATCCTGAATCTTTAACGGTAAAGCAATGACTGACTGATATCCCAGACGGAGAGCATCATCTTTCCAGGGGTCCACGTAGGAAGCGCTTTCAATATCATTAATTAAAGAATAAGTTCCCGTCAGTATGGCCTGTGCCACAGGACCCCGATTAAAACGGCTATCATCCAGCTTTATGGTTGGTATTTTTTCAATCTCTTCCTTGCTACTCCCGGCCCAGACATGGGGAATGGCAGTCCTGGTTTTCTCATCACGCAAAACGATCCAGGACATGGAAAATTCACCCTGATTCACGGCAATTTCACAGGTACGCCGAAAGAGTTCATCCCGATTCTCTGTCCGCACTATCATCTGGTTAATTTCGCTGATGAATGCATACATACGGTTCAACTTGTGCAATTCTACTTCTGCATTTTTTCGGTCAGTGATATCCGTAAAGAAAATGGTGACTCCCTGCTGTGCGGGATAAATTCGATATTCAAACCAACGGTTCCAGGGCGAATAATACTCTTCTAAGGAAACCGGTTGTAGTTTCTCCATCGCCCTTTGAGCAGCCGGGTAAAAGGGAATCACCCCCTCCTCAGGAAAAATATCCTCCAGCTTTTTGCCAAGAAGGTCCTCTCTCGTTTGATAATGAAGCATCTCTATGGCCCGGGAGTTCAGGTAGGTGAATTCCCATTCGTTATTTAGAGCCAGTACTCCATCGCTAATTCTTTCAAACGTCTCCAGAAGTAGTTTGCGAGAGGCAGTCGCTTCTTGCAGGAGGCGCTCTCGCTCTTCCTGGATCTGTTTCAGCTCTTCAATGTTTCTCACTACCGAAAGAAAATGGGGGGTGCCATCCAGATTGATAACTTTCGATGATACCAGACAGGGGATAACAGAACCATCTTTCATCCGAAACAGAGATTCCCAGTTATTCACTTCCTGATGCTCTTGTAGGAGGGAAATGAGTTTTTCCCGGTCTTCCTCATTTGCCCAGATATTCAACTCAAGGGTCGTTTTTCCCAGACATTCTTCTTCGCTGTATCCGGTGGTCTCAAGAAAAGCCTGATTCACCTCCACTATTTTTCCGTCATCCAGACGAGTCAATAATACCGAATCAGGACTGGTGCTGAATATGGTTCGATAACGGGCTTCACTTTCCTGAAGCTGGTCCCTCAATTGTTTCTCGATGGTGATATCCTGAGAAGCTCCGTAGATTCGTACCACACGTTTTCCTTCAGCATCCTGCTGTGGAACAGCGTAATCTCTTAACCAGCGCGTCTCACCACTACGGGTGACAAACCGCATCTCACAGACGTCTTTTTCGCCCTGCAAGAGTTTTTGAACATGGTACATGGCGATTGGTAAATCTTCGGGATGAACCATGGACTGCCAGCCTCCGCGAGCGCTGATTTCATCTAAACTATATCCGAATACTTTGACAAATGACTCGGTAACCCACTCCCCATACATGCTCCCATCTGGCAAAATCCGAAACGCGTAGGCATAATCGGTAACTAATTCGGAAATATAACGATAACGTTCCTCCGAGATTTTTAGCTCTTCGTTGACTGCTGAAGTCAAACTCAGGGATGATTGGTAGAGGTTGAGCAGAGTTTTAACACGGATTAATAATTCCACCTTTTCCAGTGGGAGTACTAAAATTTCATCTACGACACTTGAGAATTGAGATAATTCAGTATGCAGTTCCTCTCGGGAAATAATCGCCAGACAGGGTAAAAACGCTTGTTGAAGTGTCTGTTTCTTTTGTTTGATGGTTTCATAATGGGTTTTTAATCCGCCCAAATCAATTACGACCAGGTGGATATCCTCCTTATCAAAAAGAGAAATATCCCCTATCAGGAGATATCGTTTACGAAGAACTTCATCCACTAATTTTCTTAGACCTGACTGATGTATTAAATTTAATACTTTTTCTAACCTCATTAGACACTCACTGGTAATTACGATAAAAAAAACTCAAAACAATGTTCTGGTTTTTGGTTACTACAGTTCTATTGTCGAAATTTTCCCCCAACAGCTTGTTGTGGTGATTACACACCCAGAATGGATTGTAAAGAGGATGATATGTTTTCAGCTTTGTTGATTCAATTCGAATGTTGTGAAAATTAAGTAACACACCCCAGGAGATTTATGACTTTATATTACAATTAGTATTGATTTATCGGAAGCAATGTGATTTTCAGCAGTTTTTTGTGTTAAAAAAATTAATTTTTCCTTCACGATGTGGGCCCGGATTGGGAAATAGAGCTAAAATACGGACAGTTTAAACGTGACTTTTGTTGAGGAATGGAGTATTAAATGATTTCATCACTCTATCAACATACATGCTGGTCTTTGATTGCCAGAATAATTTCAGATGGAAAAAAGAGCTGCTCAAGATATTCCACATGTTTTAATTTAAATCCCAGATTGTGGATATCCGAGGAAATTGAAATAGGGCGGCAACCTCCCATCAGGGAGGGAGAAATGCGAAATAACAGTTCATAAAATTTACTAAAAAAACTTCGACCATGGGTCATATTGACCAGCACCAGCCGGCCTCCCACTTTTAACACTCGATTGAACTCTTTAAGCACCTTTTCCATTTCAGTAAATGGGATTAAATCCAACATATAGGTGTTCATTAACAGATCTACAGAAAAATCTTTCACTGGTAATTCAGTTGCAGAGGCCTCTATCAAAGTATAATTATTCAGGCTCTTATCTTGCAACCTTGCTTTTGCTTTTGCTAGCATTCCAGGGGAGAGGTCTATACCAATATTTTTGCCGTGAGGATTTTTTTCAACCAGATTGGAAAACACTAAACCTGTTCCCACCGCAACTTCCAAAATCGTTTCACCATCCTGGATTGCCGCCAATTCCAGAGCTTTATGAATCGCCCGGGATTCAGTTAATTTTCCCCAGATATCATAAATCGGAGCTAATGTATCGTACAGATGGGAAATCTTCTCAGGGGGCAGTTGGGCATCTAATATCTTGGGGACAGAATCTTGTTGCTTCTGAGGAGGAGGGCACGATGAATCGGTTGAATTCATGGCTTTATACTTTCATATAATGAAATATTTAAACGACATTATAAATGTACCACGTCCTCAATAAAGAGGTTAGCTTTTTATCAAAAATGTTCCAGTTTTTTCTATTTCATTAAGAATTTTGAAGTCTAATTGACTATATTTATAAATTGTAAATATGACAAAGCATCATTTGTTATAAGCCAACTGTTTGAAATTGATATTTCTGCATTATCAAACCAAATGAAATTGAAGGGAACAAATATGAAGGTCAAATTGAGTTTGATTGTTAT
>RFIL01000444.1 GCA_003695285.1 Calditrichota bacterium | reverse complement strand
TCTTTGAAAAAGATTTTAACAAAGCCTCTGTGAGCTTTCGGGTCGCTCATCGTCCCGGCTCGCTGGTGGAGGTATTGGACATCTTTCGACAGAGGAATATTAATTTAACATTAATTCAATCAGTGCCAATACCTGGCAGAACCTCGGAGTATGCCTTTCACCTCGATTTAATCTGGGATGACCCCTCGGTATTTCAGGAAGCCATCCGTATGACGGGCAGAAAAGCAAAGGACTTCAAATTACTGGGTGTTTATCAATCTGGAGCATTACCTTATGAAAATTAGAGAGTCCGACCGTTTACAGCAAATGAGTGAATATTACTTCTCTCATAAATTAAGAGAAGTTCGAGACCTCATTCGTCAGGGGAAACGGATTATCAATCTGGGAATTGGTAATCCGGATTTACCTCCTCCGCCCGTTGTCATACAAACTCTTCAGCAGAGCGCTGATGGGGTTGATAATCATGGGTATCAGCCCTATCAGGGGATTCCGGAACTTCGTGAAGCGATGGCTGAGTGGTATTTCCAAACTTATCATGTCGCTTTGAATGGTCGGAATGAGATTCTTCCCTTGATGGGCTCGAAAGAGGGGATCGTTCACATCTCCCTGGCTTTTTTAAACAAAGGAGATGAAGTCCTGGTGCCCGATCCGGGATACCTTACCTATCGCTCTGCAGCCCAACTTGCCGGAGCAAAGATAGTCCCCTATCCTTTACGAGAAGAAAAGGGCTGGCTGCCGGATCTTGAAGAACTCACTTCGTTGGTAACGCAACAAACTCGTTTGATCTGGATTAATTACCCCCATATGCCCACTGGGTCAGTTGCCACGCTGGAGATATTTTCCAGCTTAGTTGAATTTGCGGCTAAACACCATCTTCTCTTATGTCATGATAATCCCTATAGCTTGATTTTAAACCCTTCCACACCAATCAGTATTTTCAACGTTCCTCAGGCATATGATTGTTGTCTGGAGTTGAATTCACTCAGTAAGACCTTTAACATGGCCGGATGGCGGGTGGGAATGGTTGTCGGGCAAACGACCTTTCTCAAATCGATTTTAAAGGTAAAAAGCAATATGGACTCCGGGATGTTTCTTCCCATTCAACATGCTGCGATTCAGGCGTTGAAGGTCTCCCGGGATTGGTTTTTGCAACAGAATCAGGAATACGAAACCCGGCGAACTCTGGTGCATCAGTTTTTAGACAGATTGAATTGTCAGTATCAACCACAAACGGCAGGTTTGTTCGTATGGGGAAAGTTGCCAGGAGGGATGGATAGTCGTGATATGACCGATTGGCTTCTTTCAGAATATGGGATATTTGTAGCACCGGGAGACATTTTTGGTGAGCAGGGGAAAGGGTATATTCGGGTCTCTTTGTGTGCCCCGAAGGAACAGATTGCAGAATCCGTGCAACGAGTTGAGAATGTTAAGGCTCGTATGTTTGATGACAAAAAACTATACAAAAAACAACTGACATGACAGGTTAAAATTTTTAACAGGAGAGGTCAACGATGGGAAGTCGAAAGGTTGAAGTGAGATTAGATCGCGAGTGGTTGGAAACGATGGAACAGCCACTCATTATTGCCGGTCCATGCAGTGCTGAGTCCCGGGAACAGGTTCTGGCAACGGCCCGGGAAGTTGCCAGAATTCCCGGAGTCACCATGTTTCGAGCCGGAATCTGGAAACCTCGCACCCGCCCCCATGATTTTGCCGGGGTAGGAAAAGAAGGCCTTGGATGGTTACGGGAGGTCCGGGAGGAGACCGGTTTAAAGGTTACTCTGGAAGTAGCGAATGGTCACCATGTCTATGAGGCTTTGAAGTATGGGATCGATGTTCTCTGGATTGGTGCTCGCACCACAGTAAGCCCATTCGCTGTTCAGGAAATAGCCGATGCCCTGCAAGGAGCAGATGTAACCGTTTGGGTGAAAAACCCCATGAATCCGGATTTGCAGTTATGGATTGGGGCATTGGAACGGTTGAACAATGCTGGAATCACCCGTTTAGGCGCTATCCATCGTGGTTTTTCTACCTATGAAAAAACCGTCTACCGGAATGCTCCTCGCTGGGAGATCCCCATCGAATTAAAACGACAACTTCCTGACCTTCCACTGCTATGTGATCCCAGCCATATTGCCGGGAATCGAACCTACCTGGGAGAACTATCCCAAACGGCTTTTGATCTGGCTATGAACGGATTGATGATTGAAACCCATATCCACCCGGGGCATGCGCTGAGCGATGCCAAACAGCAAATTACTCCGGATGAATTATCTAAATTACTAAAAGGATTGAGATTCCCTACGGCTCAACAGAGTAATGGAAAAACGCACGCTTTTCTGGAAGTCCTTCGTCAGCAGATAGATTTTCTGGATCATGAGCTACTGGAAGTCATTTCTCGACGGGTGGCTCTGGTGGAACGGATTGGTGAATATAAGAAGGAACAAAATATGACCATCCTTCAGGTGAAACGGTGGGAGCAGGTGCTGGAGGACCGACTTAAACAGGCCAATCTAATGGGTTTGGATGAAAATGTCATCAAACAGTTTTATCAAATCATACACCAGTATTCTATAGCAATACAATCCAGAGTGATGAATGAACAAATTGCATCTTAACCAGAGAAGGGAAGGGGAATGTTAAAATGAAGAGCATGGAGATCGCCATCATTGGTACCGGACGATTCGGTTATTTTTGGGGAAAAGAACTCAGCAAGTATTTTCCAATTTTTGCATATGATACTAAAATAGAAAGGCGTTCACAGGTAGAGCAATTTGCCCGATGGTGCCCGCTCGAAGAATGCCTGAAGAAAGAGGTTGTGGTGTTAACCATCCCTATCCGGGAGATGCCGGCATTTCTCGCACAGTATGGTGACCGTTTTTTACCCGGCAGCCTGGTAATGGATTGTGCCTCCGTGAAAATGGTAGTGACTCAGTGGTTTGAACAATATCTTCCGGAAGATGTCGATTATTTGCCGACTCATCCTCTCTTTGGGCCCGATTCCGCAGCAGATGGTATCGAAGGCCACACCTTAACCATAATTCCCGGACGACTTTCCTCGGAACGGCTTCAATTTTTTAAGAACTTTTTTTCGAACA
Source organism: Calditrichota bacterium (assembly GCA_003695285.1). Lineage (GTDB taxonomy): Bacteria > Calditrichota > Calditrichia > RBG-13-44-9 > J075 > J075. The sequence continues at coordinate 396 of RFIL01000444.1, read as the reverse complement.
CATTGAAGCTAAAACTACTTACCATTTCCCCGGAAGAGCACGATCGGCTGATGGCCTTTAATCTCAGTCTTATGCACCATCTGGGGCGAGCCCTCTCTGAATTGGGGATAGAGCAACTTCCTTTACAAATGGCCAGTTTAAAGCGTGCTCTTCAGATTTCACAGGTGGCTATGAATGATACCCGGGAGTTGTTTGAGGATTTTTATCTGTTCAATCCTTATGCTGATCTGGTGAGAGGGCAATTTCTGGAAGCCTTTCAGGCGGTGGGAGTGGAAGCCAATCAAAATCTCCTCGAAAAGGCTGCACCATTATCAGGGGAGTTCATTAAGGTTCCCTGAAAGCCAGATTTAACCCGGTGGTGCAATCAACCAGAGGAGTTGTTAAAACTTTTTGCGC
>RFIL01000443.1 GCA_003695285.1 Calditrichota bacterium | reverse complement strand
GAAGCGGGTAGCCCATCCTGTTTCTCCAATAATGACCCGTTTATCGGGATGTAATTCCTGTATCGCCCGATAAACGGAATCTGTCCAGCTAATGGCTTTATCCAGGCTTATACCATTCCACAGGGCATACATATGGGTAACAATAAAGTCAATTTCCCGGGCAACAGGCTGGCTTTCCGGCTTGTTCCAGAAATTGTAGTCATCGGCGGTGGTGACCGGTTGAGCGACGTACCGACGCACAGCACGGATGTATTTGACCAGGTCAGCGGGGTTCATCCGATGAGCCGACCAATAGACCTGGGTTTCATTCCCGACATTTACCGCGATGACAATCTCCTCGAACTCACGCGCCAGTTGGATCCCCCGCAATGTTTGTTGAATGTTCAATTGACGATGCTCCGGTTGGTGATCTTCATTTTCTAACCAGATTCCCAGCATCACCCTTATCGGTAGCCGGTGTTGCCGTATGACCTTCAGGATGCGCTCAGAGTCATCATCACTTCCGTAAACCCGGATCAAATTCCAGTACTGAGAAATTATCTGAAGGTCCTCCAGAATTTCGCGTTCATCAGGCCCCTTCACTCCCGGTGCCTGTCCTTTTCGATAGCAGCCATAACAAACCGCTTCTCCAATCCATTTTCCATCCAGAATGGGTTGGAATTCCCTCTCCACAAACGGCGTTTCCTTTACCGGGGATTGACCTTCCTCAAGCTGTAGTTTCAACTTTTCCATATTTCCTTTATCAATCTCCCCTTTTCTACCACAATCCATAGACAGCCCTGTTATCAATATGAAAAAAACCAATGCGATGAATCGACCCATCATCTTACAATCCTTGCCTTACCACCGGAGGTTTATACTTTTTTATCCACCTCTTCATCGATTTATTTCAATCCCCTCACAGAGACATATTCCAGCTTCATAAATTGATCATGAATAAGAGGCCTACCTTCACCCTGCACATAAGCGGAACAGTTCTCTGTGGGGTGTTCACTATCGTCGAACTGACTCCCGGCCCATTTACCACACAGGGTGGTATTGAAAATCATTTTCATATTAACAAAGGAACAGGTGGTACTTTCCGCACAATTCTTACACTGCCACTCCTGATGGGTCTGGCTCTCACAGGGTGTGTTGGCATTCAGCAGAATAACTTCATTTTTCAGGAACTTTTCACCCCACTCCTCGGGATGTGGGTCATAGCTCAGTGGGCCGCCAGCACCCCGGACATCTTCCTGTGGAGACCAGTAATAAAAACGGATCCGCTGTTTCTCCCATATGCAGGCAAATGTGCCTCCAGGTTCAGCAAGTCGATAAGGCTCTCCACTACATCCCGCATTCGGATCCCTCTGGTTGGCGTTGGCACAATTCACCAAAACACCATTTGCATTCCAGATGGCATCACACATTTGCGGGCAGGTATGTATGGTATTATGGAAAATATTATCACCATTGATGGTTTCAATGATATCCAGTTCTCCGGCGGAGGGCCAGTCGGTTCCATTTACCGGACTGGAGGTATCGTAAAAATGACCGATGCCCGAATATCTGTCCAGATCCCTATCAACGGGAAAGGTATCCAGCCCGCTGTAGGTCCATAGCTCCTCATGACTTCCATTCAACCACCATGCCGGCCAGATGCCCTTTCCGGAAGGCAATTGCCCTTTGAACACAAACAAAATTCGTGATGTACTGTCCGTTAAATTATAGAAAGGTTTGGAAGTCAACCGGAACGAATCAAAATTCTCTCCTCTACCGCGCGACTTGAGGTAAAGATATAACCCTTCTCCCGGTTGAAGACGAATCATGTTATCATTCACCCACTGAACCCGATCATATATGACATTCCCTCCAGTGGGTTCATCGTGGGGAAAAGTGGTAAAAAAGCGCTCTTTCACATCTGCCAAAGACAGAGAGGTTCTTTCGAAGTCCAACACAAAAAATTGATTTTCGGCAAAGGCAGCACTCCGTTCCGGAGCTTTGCTCTCTTTTCCAGATGCTGCACCTACTCCTGACATTAAAAACGCCAGCAGCACTGCAAACATTGTCATTTGTACCTTGTCGAAATCATACTTCATGAAACGCTCTACCATTCTTACAGTTGAATCTGCACCGTCTGTACCGAGTTGGCAGGAATGGTCACCTCGGCATATTGTTTTCCGATTTGTAAATAATAAACAATGGGCGCTTTGGTGGTATTCAACACCTGAACACTGACCAGCCTATCAGAATTCATCGTGGCGCAGGCATGCAGGGCATCCGCCTCCAGATCCGGGAACTGCTGACGGGTTTCCAGCGCCCGATCGCCAGGGCGAATGGTGCGGCTGAACTGTGCCAGCACGTAATAGATGGGTGTGTAATAAACAAACCCGGTCTCAGTGTCAATCATGATCGGTGCACCGCAGAAATTGCCCACATGATTGGGGCCACCGTTTTTATCCAGCACCACATTCCAGTCAATCCATCCCTGGAGCCAGTGGTCTATGCTGACGATGATATTGCGGGCATAGCGATGTACGGGGGTATAAATGGGATGGTCGGCGGCATTTACCCCCTGCCAGGTGACTGAATACGCCCAATCGGTGGCATTCTTGTTCCACCAGAAGGCGTCGTTGTTGAACCAACCAGATTCCTTATAGCGCTCCGGGTCGGTCACTCCCCCGGGAGCATCTTTTCCCAGATCATCAATACATCCCTCGGTGTGGATAATGGCAAAGTCCGGAAATTTCTGATGCACCCGCTCGAAAACATCTTCATACACTTTGTTCGTGCTCTCATACCAGTGCACCGCTACCCCATAGACATAAGGTGCTGTTACAGGATCGGCAAAGATTACATCTGTCCATGCTTCAATACCATCCCGATTTTGATCGTAGATCAACAATTTTAGGTCGTCAAAATTGTTTTGATGAAGTTGAGGCCCTAGATACCTTTTGATAAATTCATTCTGACTTTCGGGGGTAAAATTCATACTTTCCCACTGCCCGTTGTTCCCATGAGGTTCGTTGACGGGAGTCATCCCCCAGATGTTCACTCCCTGCTCCTGGTAGGCTTTCAAATACTTCATCAGGTAATCAGCATAAACCGGATAATACGCTTTCTTCAGCGAACCACCGGTGCCCTGCCAGTTATTCTCCGGAGAACCGGGGATATACCAGTCTTCAATATCTTTCATCCACCAGGGGGCAGTCCAGGCGGAAGAAATAATCCTCAGGGTGTTGTCGGTTTGTCTGCGCTTTATTTCCTGCGCCTCTTTAATCATTGGTAACAGGTCGTAGGTGGGATCTTTGATACCCGGATATTTCTCCGGATTAAAACCTTCCAGATCCGGGTGGATGCTGAACGATTGCAGGTTGATGTCCCCTTTCTTATCTGCATAAGAGTAGCGCCCTTCCACACAAAAATCACAGGCTCCGATATGGGTTCGGCAGAGAGAGAAATTCGCTCCCGCTTCACTAAAAATTTTTTCCATCACTTCCCGGCGGGCTTCTTTTTCCAGATGAGCCAACACAAATGCCGAAGATTCCGTAAAAGAGCTCCCAATGCCATCCATCGTTTGTTTCAGTCCTTCCGGATGTATACGGATTACATTGCCGCTGGCCTCACCGTAGCGAAATCGAACATTTTCTTTTTCAGCCAGTTTATCACCGGCCTCGGAAGTCACGATAATTTTTGCCGTTGACTTCAACTGATAATCTTTTCCCGGAATGCTGTCTTTATCCAACGTACATGCTCCTATTGCGATGACCATCATCAGGATGCAACTTAAAGAAATCCATTTTTTCATTTTCATGAACGCCCATCTGGTTATGATTACCGATTATTGAAATTTCAAATTCCCATCTTTGTCCCATAGGCCCCAATATGCCCCCACGTCGCCTTCAGCATCAACTTTCCAGGCTTCATCAAAACTGGCAAAGTAGAACACCTCAACCTCCTCTTCTTCCGCCCAGCTAAAGATGTTTATAAAATACTTCAGCGCGTTTTCCAGTGAGGGAATAGCAGCGCCGAAGGGTTCTCCTCGATTGGGCCAACCGGTTTCACTGATGATCACCTTTTTACCTTTCGCTGCTCTTTGAGCCCGGCGGTACATATCTTTCACATACACCAGAGAATGTTCCATGGGATATCCTTCCCAGAAGGGATAACAATTGGCTAAGATCACATCGCACGCCTCGGTAATCTCCGGCCAGCATTCAAATTCATAGTAGGCATCCACGTAGCCGACCGGAATCCCGGCGGGGCTATTTGCTTTTACCCTCCGAATATATTCAACCACCTGTTCCTGGGTTAAATCACCGCGTAGCATGACTTCGTTTCCAACAGCGATGATATCCGCATGACCTTCATTAGCCACCTTTATAACAGCTTCAATTTCCTTTTCATTCTTTTCCGGGTCATCTCCCAGCCAGGCGCCCACCAGTGTTCTCAACCCATATTCGTGAGCAATCCGGGGAATAAATTCATT
>RFIL01000442.1 GCA_003695285.1 Calditrichota bacterium | reverse complement strand
TACCTTGAAAAGCAACTTGAAACCTCGTAAGATATTTAAAACAAAAAAATTGGATAAGGATATGCAGTTAATCCATCAATTATTCTTAGAACTCAGTGGTTTTTCGCTTGAACGTATATCCCTGACACTGGTTCTATCGACGCTCTGGGCAATGATGGCAATCACCCTGGCTGGTTATAGTAAACGTCGCTTTCGATGGTATACCGGATATTCTCGCAAGATTTTTCATTTCTTTATTTTCTTTGGTGCAGCCCTGGTTCAGGCGGTTTGGGGCTTTGCTACACTATGCCTTTTTGGATTTTGCACTTCTCTGGTTATTTTTTACAGTCTTGTCAAAGGGGCTGATCATCTCTGGTATGAAGGGATAGCCAGGGAGAAAGATGCGCCTCATCGCACCCGTTATGTGGTGATTCCTTATCTGGCTACGCTTTTAGGTGGTCTGATGGCTAACTGGGGATTCGGTAGCTTTGCAATTGTGGGCTATCTGGTCACCGGTCTGGGAGATGCCATCGGAGAACCTGTGGGGTTGTTATTGGGAAGACATCATTTTCAAATTCCTACCCCTGCCGCAGTTCCCACCATTCGCTCCTTAGAGGGATCCACTGCCGTCTGGATAGGGTCTACGATAGCTGTTTTTCTTGGATTAAGGATGATTCATCCCTCACCAGTGAATTCATCTTATCTTCTCACGATTCTTTTAATCGGTTTACTCAGTGTCATTGTGGAAGCATTTTCTCCACATGGATGGGACAACTTTACCCTGCAAATCATTCCAACGGCACTTTCTTCATTGTTTTTTTCCTGTTGAGAATCAAGTATGATTAATAAACACATCAGAAAGATTGTATTACCATCCTCTCCAGCAAAACTCCCATCAAAACTCTATCAGTTCGTGATCTGGTCACCAAAGAAAACAGATTTTCTATACCGAATTCCTGAAAATTTGTTATATTAAGCGGCTCAGGAGTTTAAGAAGACTGTATGTAATCATGGAAATATGAAGTTGGAGGTCCGGGAAATGATCCATCGCATTTTTAAAGTTTTGCTTTTGAGCAGTATTCTTCTGGTAATTCTGGTACATTGTAAAAAAGTGGAATATCCACAAACATTTCGCTATCGGGTAGACTTGCAGAATACTGGTCTATTTCCAAACGAAGCAGCCATTGATACTGTGACGAAAGTGGAATGGAAATATCTTACCAGTGACTGGTTATTTTCCTCTCCGGCAATTATTGACGGTTATGTTTATTTTGGTGGCACCAATGGCAGATTTTATTGTTTTGATATTAAAGGTAAAAAACAGTGGGAATTTGAAACTGAAACCAGCATTTATTCCACCCCGACCATTATCAATAAAATTGCCTATTTTGGAAATATGGCTGGGGAATTCTTTGCCTTGGATTTAACAAATCGCGAGGTGATCTGGAAAAAGAAATTTCCCAAAGGGGTCTACACCTCCCCGGCGGTTGTTAACGATATCATCTACCTTGGGAGCCAGGATTCAACTTTTTATGCCCTGGACCGTTTTTCAGGAGATGAGATATGGCATTTTAAGACCGATGAACAGATCTACTCCTCCCCCGCCGTTCTGGATAGCACCATTTATTTCGGAAATAACGCCGGGAATCTATTTGCCCTCAACCTTTCCGATGGTGTTTCTCGCTGGATTTACAAAGCTCAGGGTGCCATCCTCGGAGCACCCGCCATCTCCGCCGATAGTATGATTCTTTTCAGCAGTCTGGACGGAAATCTCTACGCCATTAGTGCCGATTCCGGGATTACATACTGGACATTTCCCTCTAATGGGCCAATGAGCACAACCCCGGCCATAGCGAATGGGAAAGCATTCGTGGGAAGCTGGGATAACTTTTTTTATGCCATTGATTTGAAGACCGGGAATAAGCTCTGGGAGTTCAAAACCAAGGATCAGGTAATGGGCTCCGCAGCTATCAGTGGCAACCTGGTCTATTTTGGAAGCCGCGATGGAAATCTTTACGCACTGGATATGGATAGTGGCAAATTAAAATGGAAATTCAAGACTGAAGATAGCGTGGGGATGACTCCAACTATATTTAATGGTCGGATCTATCTGGGTAGCATGGACCGTCATTTTTATGTCCTGGCGAAGTGAGGGCATCATTTCCTCTGGAAAACAGCGGAACTCCGAAGAACTTTGCGGTACGCTCAAAAATTATAAAAGAACAACCGTACTTTTCGGTAATAAAATCGCTTTAGCATGATGCGAGTGGCCGGAAAGAGTCCCAGATACCGATAAAGAAAATCCACCAATTTTATCAGGGGTACCAGCACTAATTCTACCAGGATTAGTAATATGGATTTGACTACTAACATATCGAATCCTTTCGACATAGTTGCCGTTCCTCCCTGACACGACCTCATGGGCTGTACTATCGACCACTCTCCGATATTGTATTAAGAAAAAAAGGAGGCATTTGCCTTTTTAGGAATAATTCTTTCTGATGACCGGCTAAAGCCATCCTCCCCATCTTATTTCTGCTTTACTATTTCCTGAGCGTAGGACTGGAGTTGCTTCCGACTAATTTTTAAGCCTTTGTTCCGGAAAGTTTCAGGAAAATCGAAAAAACGGATTGGAATTTTAAAGCGAGGAAGATGAGACTCTAAAAACAACCGTAATTCTGTATCATCAATGACCACATCCTCCCGAACTGCGATAAAAGCCACCGGCCTGAATCCAAATTCTACATCTCTCACCGGCACCACCATGGCTTCTGTAACTCCATCCCACTGGAGTAAAACTCTTTCGATCTCCTCCGGCTGGATATTTTCCCCTCCTGAAATGAACATGTTATCCTTCCTCCCATGCACAATCAAATACCCATCTTCTGTCATCTCGCCCAGGTCTCCGGTGTGAAACCACCCATCTTCATCCCGTGCAGGGTCGATATTTCTATTTTTCACATATCCCAGAAAAAGCGTTTTCCCCCGGACCAGTATCTCACCGTTTTGAGAAATTTTCAATTCCCTGTAAGGCAGCAACCTCCCGGAGGTCATCAATTTTTCCGGAGAAGCCCCCGGAGGAGTGGTACAAATCTGAGAACTCATCTCGGTGGAACCATAACTGGTAAATAAGGGAAGCGCTTTATCCACACCCTCCCGTATCAATGATGCCGGGATGGCACTTCCTCCCAATAAAACAGCTTTAAGTGTTGCAGGTGGAGCCTGATTAAAATCATTCATCAGCCGATAGAGTTGGGTGCTCACCAGTGAGAGATGAGTGACGTTAAATTTTGTCATCCAGTGATATAGCTGTTTTCTGTCCGGAGGAATGACCACTGCAGCACCGGCTAATAGGGTGCGAAACAACACCGCTATTCCACCCACATGATACAAAGGGAGGGAAAGTAACCATCGGTCTCCCGGGTGTAACTGAATATTTTGATTAGAACCGAGAGCACTGTAAAAATGATTACGAAGCGAATGAAGCGCTGCACGAGGTGAGCCAGTACTACCGGAAGTGTAAATGATGGTTGCCGGATGAGGAGCGTCAAGAGCAAGTTCTTCCTGAGTTGCCGGGAATTCATGGGAGTCATTGCCTGAATACAGAAAATCTTTTAACGCATAAATGCCCGTTACATGTTCTCTTAATTGTGGCAAATAGTTCTTGCCTACGAACATTTGACGACTGTTGATATTTTTCATCATCGCAATCAGTTGAGTGGGTGGAAAGGAAGGGTTCAGAGGCGTAACAACCAGTTTCCTGAGCCAGGCTGCCCACATGAACAACACCATCGTGAGACTGTTATCAGATACCAGGGTAATCGTATCATTTTCTCTCAATGGTATCTCCTTCAACAGTTCACTTATCCGGGTAATCCGTTGATAGAAATCCTCATAGGTGAGCTGAAGGTCTGTGGATATTATTGCCGGATATTGGCGATACTGTTGCACCAATTTCTCAAGAGTGTATGTTGTTGTTTCAAGAGTCATATTTTTCCTCAAATTTAGACAATTGGTAAAACAGATTTCTGGCGGTGGATGCATACCATGGGGTAATCGGACACCCCGCAGCACGCAATGCTTTTGCTACCCAGGTATTACAGGTATTGTTAAACCAATAGGTACCATTTGCGCGATAAAAACGACTGTTTGTCCCATAAAGCCCCACTCCGAGTGGAATGATATGCCCCTCCCCTGTCCTCTTGTAGCTTCTTCCGATAAATCGACATAGTTGAGCAAACCCATCCACACTCAACCTGATCTTGATGATTTGATATCCTTTAAAATAGATTTGCACCGGATAATTA
>RFIL01000011.1 GCA_003695285.1 Calditrichota bacterium | reverse complement strand
GGGTTTTTTAATCATAATGGCAATGGGGTATTCTTTCGGATTGTTTTCATCGAAGGAAGGATGTTTGAATTTTTCTTTATCCACTTTGAGACTTTCCCGGCAACCGTTGATCCATGAAAAGCGGAAATCCGGGGAAATTTCTTTTTTAAGGAATTTCCACAAAACCCACCCGTAGGCATACCAATGTTTGGCCGATTCTATCCCTCCAACCGGAAGGATGCGAAGTAAATGCATGGGGAAATCAGGAGGGGCATTCGATGATTTCTGTTTTGGCAAGGGATGCAACGTACCAAACAATCTGTTTACCGAAAAATAGCTATTCTGACAGGTAATGTGTTTGAAATACTCGATATTAAGTTGCCAATTTTTTGAATCAGAACTATTAAATGAAGAAAATGATCTGAACACTAAAACATTGAGGATAGAGGCTATTAAACCGGGACGGTTCTGTCGAGTATGCGCACAACAGAATATCCGCGCAAAATGAGAATTCGGTGTGGGCAAATCACGAGATTCTGCAAGAGAAATGTTGGTACAACAGTAATAGTTGCGAGCATGCCACAACTCCTCATTTTCAAATCCGGTTGATAATCGCAGATTGTTGCTTGCATTTATATAATCTTGAAAAGCAGCGATGCGACAGTTGTTCATGCCCGGACACGCATAGACACTGTGATTTGTGTGATTGGGGAAATTTCCTAACAAGACCTGTTTGTATTCTCGGATGGTATTTCTAACTTCTGAGTCTCTTCGAGCAACTTCATTGATTACTTGAGGTACTCCTGGAGGTGATGGTTCTTTAATAATTTCCCACCGTTTTTGAATCCGTTCTACTCCGGGGCTTTCAAGTGTTTCCATTGGATCCATTTCCCTCTCTACATAGTTACGCCCGTCATTAGCGAATATTCGAACTACCAAACTTTCATTCTTGGTTTCTACCTGGAAAAATGGGCTTTCCTCCTTTACTGGAACCAATGTAGCATACCCCGTTAAAGCGAATGCATTTCGATTGGGTGTGTCTAATTTTAGGTGTCGCAAATATTGGAAAGAGGGGAGCATAGGAAAAGACTCGATTGTAGATGATTGATTGGGCTTAGATCGCTTGGATGAAGATGTTTTTCTAATATTTGGCCATATACTCCGAAGTTCCTTATCCCACATATCTTTTAACTCTTTCCATCCAAGGGAGGAAAAATTCAGGTTAGCAAGAGTTGCTAAATAGTTAGCTAATGTTCCGGGACGATTGGGCAAACAACTACTGACTTCAATAAAATGAGCGCCTTCCGATGAGAAATCAAAAATCGATTTTTCCTGTTGTTGACGTGGTAAACGGCTTTTCACCCGTTCCCATATCCCTCTGGTTATTGGTTCGTGGAATGCTTTGATGGCTCCAATAATCATTTCTTCTGCATCGGAGAGAGAATCGGTAATCGTTTCCCCGATAACCTCCCGAATGTAATGATCATACCGGGAGTGACCGGGATAGCGGTTGTCTGTAACCAGCGGCTCATCATATAATCGACAGAGAGCATCATAATATCGGGAAGCATCTCCTAATATCAGATGTTCTTTTTCATCCGCCTGTGCCGAAGAGAGCAAAATGATTGGCATGTGAAAATTTTTAATCCGGATACGCAGGCGCTCGATGGCCCGCATACACCGCAGAAGCATTCTGGCGCCGCTTTCCATCCGATCATGGTTGATCAAAATAATGTGGGGCTTGTGTTCGGAGATGCATTCAATAAGCGCCCGGGTATCTACATCATTAACCATGCGAGTTTTGAGGCGAAGGGGATACAATTGTTTCTTTCTTTTAACCGGATATGGAAAGCGACCGCTGGTGATAAATGACTCCGGCCAATATAGATCAAAGGCTCCCTTCTTGGGTTGGCCTGCCTCTAATATGGGATAGCCGATAGACTCCTCACCGGGAGTGACAATGAATGCAAAATGTTTCTGAACAATATCGGTTCGGTTTTCATGTTTACCGGGCAGGTAAGCCCAAATCGTTTCGATCATAAACCGATTGGCTTTGTTGTTGCCGATGATCAGCACATTGGGCCATTTCTTGTTTTTCATCTTTTGAATCGCCCGAACCTTCAACATGGTGGCCCACATGCGGTGCCCCAGAGTATTGCCCTGATTGTGTCGTGGGTACACCAGTACCACCGGGTGATGGCGTGCACGATAGGTGAGATATGAAATCTGATCGCTGTGGCCAATACAAACAATAGAGCGAATGCGGCTTTGTACTGCTCGTTCAAAAACCGCCCGCACGGTTTCTCCATCGGGAACCGTACTAATCATTAACCGGGCGCGTTCCAGATTCACTCGAGAATTGATAAATGGTTCTCGGGCTTCTCCAACCACTACAGGTACCAATACTCGCGCCTGTGGATGGATAATATGATTATGGAGGTCTTTACTGGTGTACATCTCTGAGGCTGCCGCGACGACTCCATACATCCCTAAAAGTTCGTTCTGGGTAGAATAAATCACATCCGTGGGATCTTTCTCAATGACCACAAATTCATTGCACACTAATTCCAATTGAATATCCGGGGTTACGATGACGAAAAAACTTTTCTTGT
>RFIL01000441.1 GCA_003695285.1 Calditrichota bacterium | reverse complement strand
TCGGAGAAATTATCATGAACAGGTATACCTTTTTTTGCATCGATGCCCATACCTGTGGAAATCCGGTGCGGGTGGTGGTAGGAGGTGCCCCACCTTTAAAAGGGAGCACCATGGCCGAGAAACGCCTCCATTTTATGAAAGAATATGATTGGATTCGCACCGGCCTGATGTTCGAACCTCGCGGTCATGATATGATGTCCGGAAGCATCCTTTATCCCCCCTCTGATCCGGAATGTGACATGGGCATTCTGTTTATTGAGACCAGCGGGTGTCTTCCCATGTGTGGGCACGGAACCATTGGCACGGTAACGGTGATGATTGAGAAAGGTCTGGTTACCCCCCGGGAGCCGGGGAAGTTAGTCCTGGAAGTTCCCGCCGGAAAGGTGGAAGCATATTATAAAATGGAAAACCACCACGTAAGCAGCGTTCGGATCGTCAATATCCCTTCATTCCTCTACGCAAAGGACCTCTCAGTGGAAATACCCGATTGGGGTACTCTAAAAGTGGATGTCGCATATGGCGGAAATTTTTATGCGATTATCGAACCTCAGGAGACCTATACCGACCTGGAGGATATGAGTGTCCATGATATTCTGTATTGGAGCCCCATCATTCGCAAACACCTCAATGAGAAATTCGAGTTTCGCCACCCCACCGATGAACGAATTCAGGGATTAAGCCATATTCAATGGACCGGAAAACCCAAACACCCGGATGCCGATGCCCGGAATGCGGTTTTTTATGGTGAGCATGCCATTGACCGTTCACCCTGCGGAACAGGCACCTCAGCCCGGATGGCACAGCTTTTTGCCCGGGGAGAATTAAAAGTAGGCGATACCTTTGTTCACGAAAGCATCATCGGAAGCCTTTTCACCGGTCGGGTAGAAGCACAGACCACGGTTGGAGATTTTGAGGCTATCATCCCTTCCATCGAAGGGTGGGCGCGAATTACCGGACTCAATACCATTTACATTGATTCCCGGGATCCCTTTGCGCATGGATTCCAGGTAATTTGAGGCAAAGCTATTTACATCAATCGCTTTATTTTGGAGGAGTTCAATGAACCTGAAGAAAGCCCGAAGCTGGCAACCACCGGAAAACTGGATTACCATCAAAACCATCGATGCCCATACAGAAGGGGAACCCTTGCGGGTGATTCTCTCCGGCCTTCCGGAGCTGGAGGGTAAGACCATCCTTGAACGCCGCCAGTTCATGCAAAAGCATCTCGATCATCTTCGTAAAGCCCTGATGTGGGAACCTCGCGGCCATGCTGATATGTATGGTTGTGTGATCACTCCTCCGGTCACTGAGGAGGCTGATTTCGGTGTCTTGTTTTTGCACAACGAAGGATACAGCACCATGTGTGGACACGGGATCATCGGGGTGGTGAAGGTGGCTCTGGAAACCGGCATCCTTCCAATCGAAGATGCACCGGAACAGATCGCGATAGATACACCCGCCGGGTTGGTAGTGGCCTATCCCAGAATTTCTCAGGGAAGGGTGGAGAGCGTGGCCTTTCATAATGTCCCCTCTTTTGTGCTGTTGAAGGATAAAATTGTTGAGGTTCCGCAGCTTGGCCGGGTCACCTTTGATGTCGCTTTTGGTGGCGCCTTTTATGCGTTTGTGGATGCCGATTCATTAAATATAGAATTAACTTCGCCAAACTATCGAAAACTCATTGAACTCGGGATGGCTATCAAGCATGCGGTGATGGAGCAATTTCCCATCGAACACCCCTTTGAAGAAGATTTAAGCTTCCTTTATGGAACAATTTTCACCGGCTCCCCGAGAAATGCAAACCATCACAGTCGCCATGTATGTATCTTTGCCGAGGGTGAGGTCGATCGAAGTCCCACCGGAACCGGTGTGAGTGCCCGCCTGGCTCTCTTGTACGAAAAAGGAGAATTGAAAGTGGATCAAACAATTATAATTGAAAGTTTGATCGATAGCACTTTCAGTGGGAGGGTGGTGACAACCACTACTTTCGGACAATACCCTGCCGTTATCCCGGAAGTGGGAGGAAGGGCTTTCATTACCGGGGTTCAACAATTTTGCATCGATCCGGAAGACCCTCTTAAATATGGGTTTTTCTTAAGATGAGGAGCAAGACATTGTCTTCCACTGTACGAGTTTTACGTCAGGAACACCTGAAACAATTGATTACCATGGAAGAGGCAATTGAAGCGGTGGAAAGTGGATACCGGCAGCTTTATCAGGGGAAAGTGGTAGCCCCCCTTCGCCAGCATCTTCCCATAGCTGAAGCCAGAGCAGTGGGTTTAATCATGCCGGTATATGCTCCGGCTTTTCAACACATCAGTGTAAAAGTTGCCAATATTTTTCCCGATAACCCTCAACGTTTCGGACTACCCACCACCAATGCGGTGTTAATGCTATTTGATGCGACCACGGGACGTTTATTATCCTTGATGGATGGAGAGTTTCTAACCGCTTTAAGAACCGGAGCTGCATCAGGGTTGGCGACAAGATTAATGGCACCCCGGGAAACAAAGATTGGGCTGGTTTTTGGTGCAGGAAGACAGGCCGAAATGCAAATAAAAGCCCTGGTTGCGTCAAGAGAACTGGAAAAAATATACGTAATTTCCCGGGATGCTACACGAGGGAAGCAATTCGTTCAACGCTTGAGTAATGAACTATCGATTCCGCTGGAGTGGACTTCCAATCGAAAGATCATCCGCGAAGCAGATATCATTTGCGCTGCCACCACTTCCCATACACCGGTGTTGGAAGATCGGGAAATTGGGCAGGGGGTGCACATAAACGGGGTGGGTTCCTTTCGGCCGGAGATGATCGAAATTCCGCCAGAAACCCTTTCCCGAGCCCGGGTAGTGGTCGATGTTCGGGAAGCCTGCCTGGCAGAAGCAGGAGAAATTGTCGCGGCTATCCAGCAGGGGTATCTTTCCCATGAGTCAATTTATGAAATTGGTGAGGTCATCGAAAAGCGACTTTCACTGAGAGAATCTAAGAATGATATCACCTTTTTTAAATCCGTGGGGCATGCGATACAGGATCTTGCGGTCGCCAGTGCCGCTTTGGCAAGAGCGCAGGATCAACAGATTGGAGAATTGGTGAATTTATAGTTCAGCTTCACATGAGCAAAAATAGTTATATCAATTCGATAGATTTTCTACACCTTTTTTCTTAGCTTTTAAAATTAATTTTA
>RFIL01000010.1 GCA_003695285.1 Calditrichota bacterium | reverse complement strand
CCCTTTTTCTCTAAAAATTATCCACTCATGTTTTATGTAGCTCGCTCATCGGGAAATGAAACGTTTCCTTTAAAACATGGGCTGCGGGCAATCATTAAAGAATTCATCTGCAAATTAAAGATGCGAAAAGGAGCGACGGATGGCATTACCATCGAAGAAATCTAAAATTATTATCATAGGAGCAGGTCCCATCGGGTTAGAGGCGGCACTTTATGCCCTCCAGGCTGGATACGATGTCGAAGTTCTGGAGAAAGGCGACATTGCCGATCACATTCGCCAATGGGGGCACGTGAGGCTTTTTTCCCCATTTTATATGAACCACACTTCTCTGGGAAGACAGGTAGTGGAATCGGAAGGCCGGCAACTCCCCGATAATCAAGCCTATCTTACCGGTAGGGAATTTGTGGATACCTATCTCACTCCGCTGGCAAAATCATCCCTGCTGGAGCCCCATATCAGAACCCAAACCGAAGTCCTGGCGGTGGGAAGACGTCATATTTTAAAGAACGAGCATATCGGGAATGGCCATCGCCGGAAAGAACCATTTAAGCTACTGATAAAGAAGGCAAATGGTGAGGAGGAGTATCTCCATGCTGATATTGTCATCGATTGCACCGGAAGCTACAGCCAACCCAACTGGCTGGGAGATGGAGGAATACCAGCTATCGGGGAATTGGAGAATCGGAAGCGGATTCAGTACTGGCTGGTGGATATAGCCGGTGCCTCCCGGAATCAGTATCTCGGTAAAACCACCCTACTGGTAGGAGGAGGCCATAGTGCCGCCAATACCATTGTGGCCTTCCATTCTCTTTTCCAGGAGGAACCCTCCACCCGTCTTATCTGGGTAACCCGGCAGGAGGGAACAGCCCCGTTAACTCCAATTCCAGAGGACCCCCTCATTGAGCGGGATCGGGTTGTACGAGAAGCAAATGCGTTGAGCCAGCACCCCAATGTAAACTGGCTAAAAGGAACCTTTGTTGAAGCCATCCAATTTGATGAAACCCGACAGCAATTCCGGGTTTCGCTTCGGAAAAGTGGTAGCCTTCAAACCGTAACGGTGGATCACATCATCGCCAATGTGGGATATTCCCCGGACAACCGTCTCTATCAGGAGCTTCAGGTGCATGAATGTTATGCTTCCCGGGCGCCCATGAAATTAGCAGCAGCATTGCTCAGTGAGGGAAGCTCCACAGACTGCCTGACGCAAAGCAGCAAAGGAGCTGAGGTATTGAAGAATCCGGAGCCCAACTTTTACGTGCTGGGAATGAAAAGCTACGGTAAAAACACCAATTTCCTGATGCGAGTGGGACATGAGCAGATTCGTGATGTATTTCAACTAATAACCGGTGATGATAAGCTGGATTTGTATGAGAAGGCGGAGGAATCGGAAAAGGCAAAGGTAAAGGCGAAGGCATAGGATAAGGCGAAGGCGGAGGCGAAGGATAAGGGTAAGTCGGAGAGGGAGACGGTAGAGGAGAATGGGGAGGGAAGGTGGAAAAAATATGGTGTGTTTAGAGAAGTAGAGGAAGAATCTCATGGGATATGATGATTTTCGAGATATGCCGGTCTGGCAAAATTCATTCAAGTTGGTTATTCGAGTCTATGAAGAAACCAGGACATTTCCGGATGAGGAAAAATATGGAATGGTTTCAGACATGTGGAGAGCGGCAAATTACATTACCCATAATATTGCCGAGGGTTTCGGACGTTTTGAATCACGGGACAAAACTCGTTTTTACAAAATTTCACGAGGTAGTGTCTTTGAGCTTATGAGTCAAATATTGGTTGCAGCCGAGTTGGGGTATCTGGATAAAAGAATGCAAAGTGAAGAATTGTTGAAACTCTGTAAATCAATCATCGCTGAATTAAATGCTCTAATCATATCTCTTGAAAACAAGGGGAAAAACACATGATAACCAATATTAACAGGACAGAAACCTCAACCTTCGCCTCTGCCTCCACCTTCGCCTTCACCTCTGCCTCAATCTTAACCTTGACCTCTGAACAACAAAATAAAGGAAAAAAACAACGATGCAGCAACCACAATTAAAAACACCAACCAAACACCCGGAACTCTACCTGGATGCGCTGGATAATCTCTGGTTTCAGGTCAGTGGAACCCTGTGCAATATTGCCTGCAACCATTGCTTTATCAGTTGTAGCCCCCGCAATCACTCATTTGAGTTCATGACTCTGGAGCAGGTTCGGGGTTACATCGAAGAATCCATTGAAATGGGGGTGAAAGAGTACTACTTCACCGGTGGAGAACCGTTTATGAATCGGGAAATTCTCGAAATACTGGAATTGGCTCTCCAGCATGGCCCGGTAACGGTGCTCAGCAATGGAATGTTGATTAAAGAGAAAACCGCCCAACGCCTGCAACAGATGGCTGATAACAGCATTTACTCTCTGGAGATCCGCATCAGCATTGACGGATATACTGAGGAGATGAACGACGCCATCCGGGGAAAAGGGGTGTTTAAAAAGGCGATGGCCGGAGTAAAGCTGCTGTATGAGCATGGATTTCTGCCAATCATCACCATCACAAAAACCTGGGAAGACTATCGCGATGAAGAGGTGCTGGAAGGATTTATTCGCACCCTCAAGGCTCATGGATATTTGCGACCCCGAATTAAAATCCTTCCCTCATTAAAAATTGGTAAGGAAGCGGAAAGAACTCATGGCTATGAGAGTTATGAGCAAGTCACTGAGGAAATGCTGGTGGATTATGATTGCAGTCAATTGCTTTGTTCTAACAGCCGCATAGTGACGAACCGGGGCATCTGGGTCTGTCCGATTTTAATTGAAACTCCTCATGCAAAATTGGGAGATACTCTAAAAGAAGCAACCCGAAGTTATGAATTACGGGATCAGGCCTGTTATACCTGTTATCTCTATGGGGCAATCTGTTCCAATTTCAGTTCGGGTGGGAAGAGTGAAGCGTGAAGACTATTCCGTGTTCCGTGTTACGTTCATCCATTACGGAACACGAAACACGAAACATTTACGTTTCACCAAAAAAAATTTCAAAAGGATGGATTATGAACTATCGTAAAATTGCTCTCATCGGAGGTGTTTACAGCAACTATCTGGCGCTTCAAGCAACCTTGCAAGATGCACAACAGCGGGGAGTGGAGGCTATCTTTTGTCTGGGGGATCTGGGAGCATTTGGCCCTTATCCCAATCGCACCTGTGATATCTTACGGGAACATCAAATTCCGGTCGTGCAGGGTAATTATGAT
>RFIL01000440.1 GCA_003695285.1 Calditrichota bacterium | reverse complement strand
GCATTTTAACCGGAGGAGTCTATCAGAATAAAATTCTCGCTTCAAATTGAGCTCTCATTTTTATGCACTAAAGCGTTCATGAAAAAGTGTCTGATAGTCAATGTTTTTGGTAAAATAAATCTTTTATCCACGAAAAACTTCAATCCTTCGAATAATCACCGGTTCAATCGGATGGTCTCTCAGGCGTGGATTACGATTTCCATAAGTAGGGACATTCGCTATTTTATCCACCACTTCCATCCCTTTGGTGACTTTTCCGAAGACGGTATACTGCTTATCCAGCTGAGGAGCATCCCCATGCATGATAAAGAATTGACATCCGGCGCCCACGGAAGGATCACTAACCCTGGCCATCGAGAGAATACCTGGTCCGTGATGAATTTCATTAAATTCATTGGGAATGTTAACAATTGGCCCTCCGGTGCCATCATTATAGGGATCCTTATCCTTACTCTTTGGATCCCCCCCTTGAATCATAAACCCTTTGATGATACGGTGAAATTGTGTTCCATTGTAAAAGCCACTTTCTGCCCGGGTTATAAAATTGAAGCAATGGAGGGGTGCTTTTTCCGGAAAAAATTCTAACTCGATAGTTCCCATATTGGTAACGATTCGAGCTTTAACACCCTTTATCTGTTTGGCTAAAAAGTTCAGTTCATTAAAATGTTTCTGCAATTTTTTCAAATCACTCAATAGACGCTGATTTTCCTGCTGCAATTCTTCATTTTTCACAGTTAACTCCTGATTCTTTTTTTGTAACTGTTCCATCTGTGCCTTATCAGCACAGGAAAGAAACAGTGCAAACATCATGAGTAAAAAAAATCCTCCCATCAATTGTATTCTGTTCATCATCGCCTCCGGGTTAATCGTTTCAGATTTTTCGGAATTTAAAACTCTCAACCAAAAATCAAAAGCGCTGGTTTATTTTAAGGAAATTAAAACAGAAAGGTGAGAAAAGTTATGAGAATTCCCTAACAAAATGCTGCTATGCTTTCCATTAGAGACAAACCACAGCGATAATGAGTTGGAGAGGCTATCCGGTATTACCAGTCAGGATTTTTAATCGAGGGATTATACAATCACCGGTTCATCGACCATTTTCTCGAATTGATAATAGCGGGGGAGCGCAGGCTTGGTTTTGCTAAGGAGCTCTTCTGCCAGGGAGAGGTATGCTCTACTCCCAGATGCACTGATATCTACCAGAGCGACCGGCTTCTTTTCGTAGGCAGCGTATCCAAGAGTCACATTTTTAGGGATTCGGGTTCGAAGCACTAAATCCCCGAATAATTCCATTGCCTGCTGAACGCTCCGCATGGAGGTACGAGTTCCTTTTTCATAAAAAGTGAGAAGTACCCCTTCCACCGAAAGCTCAGTGTTTACACTTTTTCGAACTCGCTCAATCATTTGCATTAATCTTTGTAAAGCCTTGAGAGCGAAATATCCACACTGAAGAGGTATCAAAACCGAATCTGATGCCAGTAATGCTCCAACGGTTAAATCATTCAAGGAGGGTGGGGTATCAATCAGTATATAATCATAAGAAATTTTACCGGTATTTAAGAAGCTCATTAATTGACGTTTTAAACGAATACGGTTTTTCGCCATTTCCGAAAGACGAATTTCCTGCTCGCTGGAAAAGACATTACAGGGGATGACATCTATATTCAGATAATCCAGAGGATGAATGGTTTCCAGCAAATTCACGGTACCTGAAAAGATTTCGAAGGTTCCGGCACGGATGTTTTCCGGAGCGAGCCCCACACCATAACTCACCGAACCCGCCGGATCCATATCAATAATGAGCACTCGTTTTTCCGCAATAGCCAGACTGGCCGCAAGATTAATAGTGGTGGTCGTTTTTCCCACCCCACCCTTGGGGTTAGCAATTGCGATAATCTTACTCATAATTTTTCCCTGTGGTTTTTTCTACTTCCCTGGATAATGGAGACTTTCTTCCCACTTCCATTTCAGCTGCGTGACTGCCTCTCCAGAATATGGAAAGCAAATCACACTCATTATAATGTCGCCTCTTTTCCCAGAATTATTAGATGCACCCATTCAAATGTCCCCGTTTATCCAAGAATGATTTTTGCAAAGGTTGAGCCAGAGCTCCTTCCTCCTTAAATACTATCGGTTTATAGAACCTTCTAAGGATTAACATAGAGAAAAAAATTCGTTTTTCCAACTAAATCTGTTCAGTTTATTTCAGAGACTTAAATAATTACACATTTTACTTCCTCAAAAAACGACCATAACCATTTGTTATACTGAAAGATATCACGAATCCAACATTTTTCATACTGTGCAAGAAATATACAATTTCAAACAATTTGAGAGCATAATTGAAGCGGCTTTTGAGAGAGGGAAATGAGATTAATCAAACAAGTTCAGTTGGGTGACCCTGGTTCTTCGATATGCTTTTGTGGAAAGAGAAGGCGCCTGTAAGGAAAGGTGATATTTGTTGCAGGCAGCCCGGAATAGTTGTCGAATTTGTTCAGCAAATTCCCCTCTACCTCCCATCCGCTCATGGAATTGGGATTCATTGAGTTTGCCCCCTCTGATGGAAGATATTCGGGACAAAATTTTACCGGCCCTGTGGGGAAATTGTTTTTCCAGCCACTCAACAAACAGCTTCTTCACCCCATAGGGGAGACGGATTAGAGTGTAACTGGCAAAATGAGCGCCCTCCCCGGCTGCCCTTCGGAGTATTTCCGGTATTTCATGGTCGGTTAGCCCCGGTATAACCGGCGCTACCAGAACGCCTACCGGGATACCTGCTTCAGAGAGCATTCGAATGGCCTTTAATCGTTTTTCCGGCCTTGAGGTTCGAGGCTCCAGTTTAGCAACCAGTTCATTATCAAGGGTACAAATTGAGATACAAACTGAAACAGCCTGGTGCTTTGCCAGGGAGCTCAGTATATCAATATCCCGGGTAATCAGGAAGTTTTTGGTGATAATTGTAACCGGATTACGGAACTCCTTCAGGACCTGTAGACATTGGCGAGTTAGCTGGAGGGAACGTTCCACGGGTTGATAGGCATCGGTTACCCCACTGATACCAAGAATTTGTGGCTCCCATTTCTTCGCGGAAAGCTCCTGAGCGAGCAATCCGGGAGCATCTTTTTTGACAAAAATCTTGCTCTCAAAATCCAAACCGATGGACAATCCCAGGTATTCATGGGTGGGTCGTGCATAACAATAAATACATCCATGCTCACACCCACGATAGATGTTTATTGAAGCATCAAATCTCACATCCGGACTTTTATTATAGGTAATGATCGTTTTACTTTTGTCTTCATAAAACTGGGTATGGGGGCCAACAGACATCACCCCCTCTTCTTCAAATGCTTCATTTATTTCAATGGTGATTTTGTCGAAGCGATTCGGCGGATTTTTACTTGCCCCACGGCCTTTTATTGCTTTATGTTCTTTCATTTAATCCCCATTATAGTATGGATATGAAAACTATTGCTGAGTATACCATCATTCAACTGTTAAATAGAGAAAAGGGTTCAGGAGAAAGGAGAGTTAACTTAGTACTGATAGAGAAAGTTAACCAATACATCGCCAACTTGCTGTAGACTCTCCGGGCTACATTTATCCGGAGTGTCGTGTGTAGTGTGCCAATAAGGATAATCAAAATCAATGAGGTCTATGACTTTTATGCCTCTTTTCAGGAATGGGAGATGATCATCACTGATGTAAGGTCCGAGTTGAGACAAAAAAGCGTTGGCCCCAATTTCTCGTGCAGTCCTCCACACTTTTTCAACAATGTCTCCGGCATATTCGTAGGAAAATCGCTCCTGAGGTATGTTTAAATTGGCATCTCCGACCATATCCACCAATACCCCAAAAGTAGGGCGATAAGTTTTGGGGGCATTTTCGATAAAATAGGTAGCACCAATACTGAAGGGGGTTAAAGTATCGGATGAAGACTCTTCTGCTCCGTAATCACCCAGATCTTCCAAATCAAAAAGAATAATATCCACACCAAATTCCAGAGGATGAGATTGCAGGATATTTGCCATTTCCAGTAATACAGCCACACCTGAAGCCCCATCGTTGGCACCTAAAATCGGCTGTGAATGAAATTCCGGATTAGCATCTTTGTCCGCCCAGGGACGGGTATCCCAGTGAGCGCATAGCAAGATCCGGAAATTCCGTTTGGGGTTCAGATTAAAGGAAGCAATGATATTTCTACCGGGATAAATTTTCCCAGATTGTTTTTTTTCTTGATAAGTAAATTGTTGCTCCCAGACTTTGTCGGCACGCTTTCTGAGGTGGCTGGTTAACCAATCACCACATTGAACATGCGATTCACCACCCGGTATTCGAGG
>RFIL01000439.1 GCA_003695285.1 Calditrichota bacterium | reverse complement strand
GGTGGAAAAATCACCAAAGAAGATGCTCTCCAGGCTGTCGAACAATTTTCCAAAGCGAAAACTGATGAAACAGTGACAACTCCCGAACAACGAGCTGAGAAAACCGAAACCACAGCCCCTCCGACTACAGGTAAAATTTCCCCTGACGGAGAATGGCCGCGTCCCGAACGTCGGGAGAGAATGAGTACCCTTCGCAAGACCATTGCACGACGCCTGGTCGCAGCCAAGAATGAAACAGCCATGTTAACCACCTTCAATGAGGTGGATATGTCCGCAATCATGGAACTGAGAAAAAAGTATAAGGAGAGCTTTAAAGAGAGGTATGAGATTGGGCTGGGGTTTATGTCGTTTTTCACCCGGGCAGTATGTCTCGCTCTGAAGGAATGGCCGGCTGTAAATGCCAGCATTGAGGATGATTATATTGTTTACCACGATTATTGTGATATTTCCATTGCCGTTTCTACACCCCGGGGTCTTGTCGTGCCGGTGATACGCAATGCGGATAAATTGAGTCTGGCCGAAATTGAAAAGGCGGTCGCAGAGCTGGCCAAAAAAGCCCGCGAAAATTCTCTGACCATTGATGAAATGACTGGAGGAACGTTTACGATTACTAACGGGGGTGTCTTTGGGTCTCTTATGTCCACACCGATCATAAATCCCCCTCAATCTGCAATCCTCGGAATGCATAAAATTGAAGAACGACCGGTAGTGGTTAATGGTGAAATTGTTATTCGACCGATGATGTATGTTGCGCTTTCGTATGATCATCGGATTATTGATGGTCGTGAATCGGTAAGTTTCCTGGTTAGAGTAAAAGAATTATTAGAAGACCCGGCACGGATGCTGCTGGAAATCTGATTTCTTTTTAGTCGGATTGTTTTCCAGTATTTAGTGGTAAAGTGCCACTTTGATTGATGGGAAAAAAATCGAAATGTTTGATATTAATTTTTTAATCTTTTATTTTTTTGCTGCTGTCATTATTTTTGTCAGGCAATTAAGTATCATATATGTGCAGTTAATAATTTATAACTCAGCATCTTATTAATCGAGGAGGTTATCATGACCTATATTATTACTGAACCGTGCGTTGGAGTGTGCGATACTGCATGTGTAGATGTGTGCCCGGTGGATTGTATTTATCCGGCAGAAGGATATACGTTAAGTGATGAGGATAAAGAAAAGATGAGAGCAGCTAAAGAAATGCTCTACATCCATCCGGAAGAATGTATTGATTGTGGAGCATGCGAACCGGAGTGTCCTGTAGAAGCCATCTTTCCGGAGGATGAAGTCCCGGAAAAATGGGAAGAATACATTGATAAAAATTACAAAAGATTTGGTCTGGAAAGATAACATCTTCTAACCACTTTTTGATGAGTACGGGGCTTTCTTCTATGGAGGAAAGCCCTTATTTTTTTTCTGAATGTGATGGTGAACAAATCATAAAGCGATTGTGATAAGATGAAAACCCCCAAAGTCTGTTGATCAATTTAGACCACAATTCCCGCCTCTGGTATTTCTTCATTTTCTATTGAGAAAAATTACGCCAAATGCTGATATCGCTTTTGAAAATCTGATATATTGAAAGATAATTCATTCTTGGTAGCTCAATTTAAGAGACAGGGGGAAAGAGAATTTCAAAAAAACACCAAAAGGTCTATTTTTCCTGTGATAATGTCGATAACTAAGAAATTGTAAAAAATAAAATACAAAATGTTATTTTTGTCATATTAGAACATTTTGAATCTTCTAAATTTACATTGTTTTAGAAAGAATTTCTTAATAAGCTCCGCACGATTAAAAAAGGAATACCGTTGCATACCGACACGAGGCTTTAATACGATATTAATTATGATTTCTATTAGAAGTAAAATGTTATCAGATAAATCGGCCAGTTTATATCCATTTGCCAAGCGAATTTTTGATATCTTCTTTGCATTTCTTGGATTGCTGTTATTTCTTCCTTTGATGTTCATTATCTCAATCGTAATTCTGATAACCTCACCTGGCCCGATTTTGTATCCCGCTACTCGTGTGGGAAAAGATGGAAAATTGTTTAAAATGTATAAATTCCGAACCATGGTAAAAGATGCCGATAAAATTGGTCCACTGGTTACGGCAGGAAATGATCCTCGAATTACCCCCATTGGTCGCTTCCTGCGCAAATCCAAATGGGATGAACTGCCCTCATTGTGGAATGTCTTGAAAGGTGATATGAGTTTTGTAGGACCCCGTCCTGAAAATCCTAAATCCGCCAGCCTCTATAATGAGGAGCAAAAGAAAGTTTTATCCGTCAAACCGGGAATTACCAGTTTGGCGACTATTAAATATCGCAACGAGGAAGATATTCTGGAAGAAGCGGAAAGCCTGGAGGAAGCTTATTTTCAAATTATGCAGGATAAATTAAATATTGAACTGGAGTATATTCAAAATCCATCGTTATGGAATGATATTAAAATTATTTTTCAAACCCTTAAGGAGATTGTTAGATGATAAAAAAGCGGGAAAAATTTTTACCCTATTGCTTACCGATGATTGGAGAGGAAGAAATTGCGGAAGTCACTGATTCCTTGCGGTCTGGATGGGTCACTACCGGACCTAAGGTAAGACAATTTGAGAGCGATGTCCAAAACTACATAAATTGTAGCCATGCCATTGCTGTCCACTCCTGTACCGGAGGTCTTCATGTCGCATTGACGGCAATGGGAGTCGGTGCGGGGGATGAAGTTATTTTACCATCCCTCACCTTTTGTGCTACCGCGAATGTGGTTGTACATCGGGGTGCCACCCCGGTTCTGGTTGATGTAAAAGATGATTTTAATATTTCCCCCGAGGCTGTTGAAGCTGCCATCACTCCCAATACCAAACTCATCATGCCGGTACATTATGGAGGAATGGCTTGTGATTTAAAAGAAATTTATGAAATCGCACGTAAACACAACCTTGGTGTTCTGGAAGATGGCGCTCATGCGATTGGGATTACCTACCAAAACTTTAAAGTTGGTTCCGATGATTTGGTGCTGCAGGAATGGCATAAAGGGGTGAATAGTGCTGTGGTTTATTCCTTTTATGCCACCAAGAACATGACCACCGGCGAGGGTGGAATGATCGTTACTGCACAGGAAGACCTTGCTAATCATATGCGCATTTTAACCCTCCATGGAATGAGTCGCGATGCCTGGAAACGCTACTCCAGTACCGGGTCATGGTATTATGAAGTCATTGATAGTGGTTATAAATACAACATGACTGATATCCAGGCGGCACTGGGTATTCATCAACTTCGGCGATTGGATGGGTTCATCGAAACCCGTCAAACCTATGCCCAAATGTATGATGAAGCCTTCTCTGAATTGGAGGAAATCATAACCCCTGTGAAACATCCGGATCGTTCTCATGCCTATCATCTCTATGTGATCCGTTTGAAGGAAGAGGCACTTACCATTGACAGAAGTCAATTTATTGAAGAATTAAAAGCATTTAATGTGGGAACCAGTGTGCACTATATCCCGGTTCATCTACATCCTTTCTATCAAAAACAATTTGGTTACAAACGTGGAGATTTACCGAAAACTGAAGAAATATATGACAGTATTGTCTCTTTACCATTGTATCCTTTAATGTCCAGAGAAGATGTCGAATATGTAATTGAAGTTGTAAAACATGTCATTCAAACGCATCGGAGATAAATAAATGGCTAAGAATAGCAGATTTAAAATTGAGTTCACCAGGGAAACCACACTGCGCATAATTGCTGATATTATCATGGTGAACGGTGCATTTCTGTTATCCTTGATTTTGCGTTACCTGTGGGAAGTTGGGTTTGCCAATGAAGTTGGTTCCCCAAAAGAAACATTAACGGATTTTTT
>RFIL01000438.1 GCA_003695285.1 Calditrichota bacterium | reverse complement strand
TTGCCACACGATTGATGGCTATCGGAGTATCAGAGATGTTCTGAAGAAAAAGAGATGGAGCCAAACCGGGATATCCCGGCGAATTTCATCTCTGGAAAAGATGTTCAACTCGGTGATGCCCCCGTTTGCCGGGAATGTCGTTGAAAGAGAGGCGCTGGCAGCGTATCTTGCCACACTGGCTCCCATAGAACCCGGTGAAGTAGTGGAAACCCGGGAAGAAATCGATGGTGCCACTGTATTTGAAGACAACTGTTCGGAATGTCATGATTACGCTCCTGATGATACCCTCTTCATCTCCATGCAGAAATACGATCTCCCTCGAATTTCGTATTTAATCACCAAACTGGATTCGCTCAATGATGAAATGCCTCCTTTTGAAGGTAGTGACGCAGAAAGAGAGACGTTGGCAAAATGGATTTCCGAGCAGTTTAAAGATGAACCGAATCCGTAATAAATAATTCAATGGATGGTCATAAAAAAAGAATGAAACAATTAAGAGGAGAATAAAAATGGGTACGGAAACAATCATTCCTGCCGTTGATCCCATGCCCCTTCCGGCACCATTCTGGCTGTTTAAATTACTACTGGTGCTTACATTTATTCTGCATATCGTGGTCATGAACTTCATGTTTGGTGGCGGGATCATCACAGCCATAACTGGTTTCTTTCGTAAGAAGAATGAAAACAATCAACGGTTGTTCAATGATATATCTCCGAAACTTCCATCTCTGTTAGCTGCTACGATTACGCTGGGTATCGCCCCACTACTTTTCGTGCAGGTGCTTTACGGTCAATTTTTCTATACTTCATCCATCCTCATGGCCTGGCCCTGGTTTCTGGTACTGATTCTTTTGGTCTTAGCTTATTATGGATTTTATATTGTTTCTTTTAAACAGGATAAAACTTCTCAGGGCATTGGTTGGGTGATGCTCCTCAGTGTCTTCTTCATTTTCCTGGTGGGATTTTTTTACAGTAATAACTTCACCCTGATGAATGCCCCTTCCACATGGTCGGAGAAATATTTTCAAGACCCCTCTGGGTGGAACCTGAACTGGGGAGAGAAAACCCTCATCCCCCGATTTCTGCATTTCCTGGTGGGCTCTATTGCGGTGGGTTCGTTTCTTTTCATTTTCACCGGATTGTTTCGCTGGAAAAAGGAAACAGACTATGCCCGATTTCTGATTACCAGAGGCGGGAAATGGTTTATGTACGCCACCATGGTGCAATTTCTCATCGGTATCTGGTTCCTAATCAGCTTACCACGGGAAGAGATGCTCCTTTTTATGGGCGGAAACATGTTAGCCACCATTTCCCTGCTGATTGGAATCATCGGGGGATTGGCAGCTATTTTCATCATGTCGAACGGCATCCGGAAAGAAGATCCCCGAAAACCAGTTTCAATCGCCATGGGCATTATTGGGATCGTGGTCATCTTTATGGCGATTATGCGGGATATTCTCAGAACCGCTTCTTTATCCCCTTATTATAAAGCAAGCGAATTAGCGGTGAATACACAATTTGATGTATTGATATTGTTCCTGGTTTTGTTTGTTATCGGGGTGCTGGTCTGGCTATTGATGATTAAGAAATACTTTTTTAGCCCTTCGGCAAGGATAGCGGAGTGAAGTTAATTACTCCGACGTAAAAAAGGCTGCCACCTTCGGCAGCCTTTTTTTGTGCCAAATTCCGAGTTTCTCCAAGGTTAATTTTTTCTAATAAAGAAACAACCCTCTCATTCTGGAATAAGAATTGTTACATGCATTTTTGAATTAAAATGGAGGGACCTGTTATGAAATCCTTTTTCAAAATTTTATTTTTAGCAATAGGTTTTCTGCTCTGGTCCTGTTCCCAATCTCAAATTTCTGATCCGAGCTTCAACGAGACAAGCCATCAAAACAATTTGACTAAAGGGAGTGTGGGTAGTATCGGAGATCTGCTGGGAGATTGCCCGGATATTTATTACGAATCAACAAAAACATTGAAGAACGGTGCTGTTGTCACCTGGACATCCAGTTTCGGAGGGTTTGATTATACCATGGGTTCTCCTTACACGGTGACTGTCACCTGGTCGGTGGAAAACGGATCGGCTCAATTTCTGGATTTCAAAGCAAAGAAAAAAGTCTGGACTCCCCCCAGGGATGTGGAAGGAAACTGGTTATTTGATGACGCTACTAATGAATTGACCGTTACCATGACACAAATGCATCGTTCGGTACAACCGGGTTGGCAGGGTTATATTGGGAACGGACACTTCAAACTGGAATTAAATGTGACCAACGCTTCAGGAACCGTGAAGGCGAAATTGGGAGTCAATGTACACCTGGAAGACCCGGATCCCGGATATCCGGATCGGTGTCCTCAATAATTGCACAGGAATAGAAATAAGATTTGAAGACTTGGCAGGCAAATCCGGTTGTTTTCTTGGAGAACAAATCCATACGGAGATGCCTAAGAATCTGGTTGATGAGGAATAACTTCTTTCCTTCACTTGAAGTGCCCTGCGGTTGCAACTTTCCATCTGATACTTGCTGAAGCTGTTGAGATATTAGGAACAGGGTTATCTGCAAAAGGTATT
>RFIL01000437.1 GCA_003695285.1 Calditrichota bacterium | reverse complement strand
TCATAATGTTTCACTGATTTCAATCATTGCCTGGAGTTTTTCCATGGCTTTGCCTGTATCCAGTGCTTCCTCCGCTTTTTGAATTCCTTCTTTGATATTTTCCACAACTCCGGCAATTTTCAGCGCTGCAGCGGCATTTAAAACAGTCACATCGCGTGCCGGGCCGGGTTTTCCTTTTAAAACATCCAGCAAAATCTTTTTGTTCTGTTCCGGATCTCCTCCTCTCAATTTTTCCACCGGCCAGATAGGTAATCCGAAATCTTCCGGAATGACCTCGTATTCATTCAACTGATTATTGATCAGTTCAACCACATAAGTTTTTCCTGATATGTTCATTTCATCCAATCCATTTTCCCCGCTCACCACCATTGCCTGAAAAACCCCTAATTCCTGCAACACTTCGGCAATCAAGCGGGAAAGTTTGCGGTCATACACCCCGATCAATTGTCGTTTGGTTAGTGCCGGCTTGGTTAAGGGGTCCAGAACGTTGATGAAGGTTCGGGCACCAATACTCTGTCGTATACCGGCAAAATTGCGTGGTACCGGTTTATATCGGGGAGCAAAGACAAACGCCAACCCCACTTCCTCAAAGACCTTGAAAAATTGGTCGGGAAACAGTTCGGTCTTTACCCCAAGTGCATGGAGAACGTCCGCGCTACCACATTGACTGGAAACGGAATGATAACCATGCTTTACAACCTTGGCACCGGCTCCGGAAGCCACAAATGCCGCTGCGGTGGAAATATTGAAGGTTCCCAGATTATCCCCTCCGGTACCACTAATATCGATGGCATTCTCATCGGTTATCGAGAGGGGGGTGATTCGTTCCCGATAAGCATCTACAGAACCGGCAATTTCATCTTTGGAACTTCCTTTCAACTGCATGGCAACCAGAAAGGCTGAAATCTGAGCTTCTGTTGCCTTTCCGGATAGAATCTCGTCCATCACCAGATAAGCTTCTTTCCGGGTCAGGCTTTCTCCTTCCATAAATTTAGCAATTGCTTCTTTAATCACGACGGCACCTGTTTCTTTTAAAATTTCTCTATGATATCAATACCCCTGATAAAATTTATCAACAATTTTTTTAAGTTCACCATCTGCATGAATACGTTTCTCAACCGGGATAAATTCATTAGTGTACGACCAACCATCAACTTCTTTTTTCATCTGTAAATGTCCAATATATTCACCTTCTGAGCCACATTCCACTAAGATTGTATTTTTTATTGATTCCACCCGTTGCTTCTGAGAATGGGATAACACAATAACATCTATCCAGGGAAAATGTTCCACCAGTTGACGGGCGCCACTCCAGTTCCCATGAAATAAAACTATCTGCAGATCAGATGATGAAGTTAGCACCCTTTCAATCCGTTTCATAGCTTTATTGACAGGGGTGAGTTGAATATCCCGGGGTTGAATAAATTCGAATGCTGCTCTCTCAACCAACCCGGTAATAGCAATTCGTGCACCGGGTAGTTTTTTTATCACATAGGGATGTAATGATGGAGACCCCACCCAACTTATATTCGCTGAAACCAGTGAAAGAGCATTTACAATCGGTTTGTCAATCCGTTCCCAGAAATCAGTGGTTTCAACAAATTCCTGATCTCCGATATTCAATGCATCGTAACCGAGGTGAGGAAGAAGCCGAATCACCATTCTGTTTGCCCTGGGGGTTGAATAACTGTTCAAAAAATCTCCACCGTCCACCACCAGCAGATTCTGCTCACGTTGACGAAACTCATTTATGATAGTAGAAATCCGCGTAAGTCCTCCAGCCAGCACCTCATCACATCCACAATCATCCAGAGCTCCACTTATATTACCCGTGTAGATGAGATGAATTTCGCTGGATGTCGGGGAAATATTCTGTGCAGTGACAGTTAAAAACATCAGGGATAAAAAGAAAATGAGAAGGGGAAGCACCTTCCCGAGAGGAATCAATGAGGGGCCAACGTCGTGATTTGATCTTTTTATTCGAAAAATTATTAAGTCGGGTGGCATTCAACTCCTATTCCGAGATATTCCCTTCATCAGCAAGACGACACGCCTCAATCAACACATTCATTGTAGAGCCATGTATATTTCTTTCAACCTCTTTTTCGCCCGGTTCAAAACGGAATGAACCCTGCTTTTGAGGAACAACTTTATAAATCGCTTCTTCCCCGGTTAAATCTCCATATTTACCATAGATCATCTGTCCGTTGGAAAAGACTATCTCCCCCTCTTCCTCTGCTTCAACGGTTAATACCCCACTACGCTGATTGAGATTTAGCAGCTGTATGACTTCGGCTAATGTTAAATCCGCTAAATTCCCTTCAAATCCAGATACCTGTTCAGAGGTTCCACTATCAATTGTTTTAACCCGATTTGCCCGTTCCAACAAAGTTTCAACCTTTTCTAAGAGAACTGCCCGATCCACCGGTTTAATAAGGTATTCATCTGCCCCGGCCCGGAAACCACGTATCTCCATTTCCTGATCTTCCAAACTGGTAAGAAAGATGAAGGGTACCATCGGGATCGGGGAATTTTCCCGGATCATCCAGCAAAACTCAATCCCGTCGGTGGTAGGCATCATCACATCGGAGATAATGAGATCCGGTAACACTTCCTGAGCCTTTTTTAATCCCTCGTCACCATTGGTCGCTTCATAGACTTCATATCCTGCCTTTTCCAGGCTGATTCGCAGCAGTTTTAACACATGTTTGTTGTCATCGACGATTAATATTTTTTTCATAGGGCTTCTCGGGTTTCGTCTACCTTTTAATGATACATAAACTTCTCAATACAGTTTTAATCGTCTTTTAATTGAGAGTACTTAACCGTTACATTTTTTCCATGAGATTTAGCTTCCTGTAAAGCCAGAAAACTTCTTTGATACAATTCCTGATCCGTTATCAATTCCTGATACTCAGCGACTCCAATACTTACCGTTAATTTTCTACTTTCCTGTCGACGATACCCTGTTAACCGTTTCAACTCAAAGAAATCCTGATCAAAGAAATCCGTTGCAGCTACCGCACTGCGAATTTTTTCTGCCTCGTAAAATGCAGTACTCTCTGTCAAATCAGGCATAATGACCGCAAAGGTATTGTCTTCCAGGCGAAAAACAATATCATTAAAGCGTGTATTGTGTAATAATACATTAGCAAGCTTAATTAAAACGTAATCCCCAGTGTGCTCCCCATAAATTTCGTTAACTTTTTGAAAAAAATCAACATCCAGAAGGGCAAGACTTAATTCTCTTCCTTCTTTTACGGCAACCTCCACCCACTCCCGAAGCCGTTTTTGGAAGCACTTCCGGTTATAAATGCCAGAAAGGGCATCTACCAGATCGGTGTCGACCTTCTCCTTACGCACTTTTTTAACTTCTTCGGAGGTCGTTGGATACAGAACCTGTCCTCGAATTCGCTCCAGATTATCCCCACGAATACTCTCTATTACCTTTTTCTTATCCAACAGAGTGTGTACTCTGGAAATTAATTCCTTTATATTAAAGGGCTTTAACATATACTCATCCGCTCCGAGGTCGAACCCCTGCAAACGATGGGCATCTTCAGTATAGTTGGCTGAGAGAAAAATAACCGGGATATCCCTGGTACGAGGATTCTCTTTAAGTTTTTTACAGGTTTCAAAACCATTCATCACAGGCATTAAAGCGTCCAGGATGATAATATCAGGCGAATCTTCTTCGACTTTTTCCAGTGCCTCTTTCCCATTCGCTGCTTTGGATACAGAGAAATGGTAAAAAGTAAACAAATGCTCAAGTGTCTCAAGCATGTCCGGATTATCATCAACTATCAATACCTTCGTCATGGCTGCCAACTTTGAAGTTTGAATCCCTCTCCAGTGAACTGAAGTGATGGCTTCTTCTGAAATAAAAATCCATCACAAAAATCTTTTTAGTTAATTTATATTTCCTGATGCTCTCATAAAATATAACCATTGGAAACCCAATACTCAAAACAAAATCCCGATACCACCGTAAAACCAATGTTTACGAGTTACCGGGATTTATTCGTTATACCAATCATGTTAATCGCCCACCCTGCCATTTCCAGTTATTAAGGGGGGTAAATTCTATTCAAACACAGAATTTACCCAAAACAGATTATTTCAAATGAGTGCTACTTATTCTGCTTCATTTTCAATCAGCTCACGATAGGCTTCAGGAGTTAACAAGTTCTCTTTTTCAGCTGGATTGGAAATTTTAATTTTAATCATCCAACCTTCCCCGTAGGGATCTTCATTCACTTTCTCCGGTGCTCCATCAAGTGCTTCATTAACTTCGATAACTTCTCCGCTAAATGGAGCATAAAGGTCTGCCACGGCTTTTACGGCCTCAATCGTTCCAAATCCTTCTGAATTTTCATCAGCCTCCACCACTTGATGCACCTCAGTTCCGACCTCCGGGAGTTCAACGAAAACAATATCACCTAATTTGTCCTGAGCATAGTCTGTAATACCAACGGTAGCTACATCACCTTCCAGTCGAGCCCATTCGTGTTCTCGGGTGTAAAGTAAGTTTTCCGGTACATTCATATCAATCTCCTGGTTAATTAAGGTTCAACAACAAGTTCTTCTTTGGCTGTATCGTAAATTTCTTCTAAAAAGTGGGTATCATATTCCCCGGATTTGAACTCCGGGGTATTGATTACAAATTTATGAAAGGGGATGGTTGTTTTGATACCTTCCACCACAAATTCATCGAGAGCGCGGTTTAATCTCCGTATGGCTTCTACCCGGTTACGGGCGACAACAATCAGTTTCGCAATTAATGAATCGTAAAAAGGAGGCACCTGATAGGAATTGTAAATGTGAGTATCCACCCGAATCCCCGGTCCACCGGGTAAGTGGAGATTGTTAATCATTCCCGGTGAGGGCATAAAATTGTTTGCCGGGTCTTCTGCATTGATACGGCATTCAATAGCATGTCCCCGGAGGGATATTTCACTCTGTTTGATACGAAGTTTTTCTCCGGCTGCTGCCCAGATTTGTTCTTTGATTAAATCGACGTTGGTCACCATCTCCGTAACCGGATGCTCAACCTGGATCCGAGTGTTCATCTCCATAAAATAAAAATTTCCCTCAGGATCCATTAAAAACTCAATAGTACCAACACTGTTGTAGTTGACACTTCTGGCGCCGGCAACAGCGGCAGCCCCCATCTTCTTGCGCAATTGAGCATTTACCACCGGTGAGGGTGCTTCTTCAATCAATTTTTGGTGACGCCGTTGAATGGAACACTCTCGTTCCCCCAGATGAATGATATTGCCATAATTGTCTGCCAGAAGCTGAATTTCAATATGGCGGGGGCTTTCGATATATTTTTCGATATATAAATCGGGATTCCCAAAGGAGGCATCTGCCTCTGCTCTGGCCATTATAAAATTGTTGGAGAGGTCCTGTTCAGTGCGAACGATACGCATCCCCTTGCCTCCCCCTCCGGCAACCGCTTTTAAAATCACAGGATAACCAATCTCGGAAGCCACCCGTAATGCCTCTTCTTCAGTGTCCACCACACCATCACTACCGGGAACAACCGGGACACCGGCCTTTTTCATGGTTTCTTTGGCAACCGCTTTATCCCCCATCTTTCGGATGACTTCGGCTGTGGGGCCAATAAAGGTAATTCCGCAGGTGGCGCACATTTCAGCAAATTCAGCATTCTCTGCCAGAAAACCATAGCCCGGATGGATGGCATCAGCACCGGTGATTTCTGCGGCAGCGATTATCTGAGCTTTATTTAAATAGCTTTTAGAGCTTTCCGGAGGGCCAATGCAAACACTTTCATCAGCAAAGATGGTGTGGGAGGCCGTTTCATCCTGAGTTGAATAAACAGCTACGGTTTTTACTCCAATCTCCTTACAAGCTCGGATAATGCGAAGTGCAATTTCACCGCGATTCGCAATCAGTATCTTGGAAAACACGCTTTACTTCCTCCATTCCGTCGGATGTAGTTCAAGGAGTGCTGCTGGAATCATACCTTTTCAATTAAAAATAGGACCTGATTGTATTCCACCGGTTGAGCGTTTTCAACCAGGATTTTAGCAATACGACCATTGTATTCTGACTGAATTTCATTCATTAACTTCATTGCTTCAATGATACAAAGGGTAGTTCCCACGGAGACCACATCGCCGACTTCCACGTATGGGTCAGCATCAGGAGCCGGGGCACGATAAAAAGTGCCCACCATTGGGGAACGTACTTCATAATATTTTTCACTTTCAGATACAGCTTTTTTTTCTGCTTCTGTTTCCACATCAGGGGCAGTAGCTGGCGCTTGGGGTGGAGGTGGCGGTGCTGGTGCGCTATATTGAGGCAGACCACTTCCATTTACCACGACCTGTGAAGCGGCACCTTTACTATTTTTACTGATTCGGATTTTCTTTCCTTCTTCAATAAGTTCCAGTTCATCAATGTCGCTTTTTTCCACAATTTTAATGAGCTGTTTTATTGATTGTATATCCATTTCACCTCCAGAAGTGAAGTTTATTTAAGACTGAAAAATATAACCTTTAGGGGTATTCTTTGCAAGATATATTTTGTTGTATAAGGTAAACAGAGCCCCCTAATCCATTCCTCGCCAGTAGGGTATTCAATTGTTTTTTATTAAATTAACACC
>RFIL01000436.1 GCA_003695285.1 Calditrichota bacterium | reverse complement strand
GCTATCAGTCAAACCAGGAGATTCGTCATGAAAAGGCGACATCCAGGAAAAAGGTGGAGTACGCTCTTTTGATGAAACTTTTTATAAATGATGATCCGACTTTCACCTGACTCTCATGGTGAAACGACTATTTTCTTGTTACCCAACTCCGGTTTGGGAACGAGAAGAAAAGATTCTCACTCCCGACCCATTACTGTGGCAATTGAGAGAATTGATATTCATTTGTTATTTTCCCTCCCTTTAATTCGATAATCCGATCACAGTGTTTCAGTGCGGAGATGCGGTGGGTTACCATCACCACGGTAACACCTTCCTTCCGAACTAACTGATGAATGGCATTTACCACCTCCTCTTCAGTTCCCTGATCCAGTTCACTGGTCGCTTCATCAAAAATTAAAATCTGGGCATTCCGATACAACGCCCGGGCAATGGCTAAACGCTGTGTCTGCCCTCCGGAAAGTTCCGCGCCTTTTTCACCAAGCATGGTATTCACCCCATGAGGCAATTGGCTTAGAAAATCTCCCAATCCGGAAAGGCGGAGGGAATCCTCTACTTTACGGGTATCAATTTCATCTTCCCCATAAGCCACGTTTTCGGCAATACTGGAGTTCAAAATCAACGGGTGTTGCTGAACATAACCAATTAAGCCGTGCCAATCCGGTATCTGTTCTTCTAACAACGGTTTCCCATCGATGAAAAACTCCCCGGAATCTTCTTTCAAAAAGCGCAGGAGAATATTTAACAGGGTGGTTTTACCTGCTCCGGATTCACCAATGATTCCAAGAAATTCTCCCTTCTTGATGGTGAAGGTAATCTCCTTTAAAGTAAAATCATTCCGTGAGGAGTAGTGAAACCCGATGTTGGAGAAACGAATCTCCCGCTCAAAGGAAAGGGGTTCAACTTTGCGGGGTTTATTGGGATAGGGGCTATTCGGTTGAAGATGGGCAGATAACAGTTGAGTGGTATAGCCATAGGTTTTCATATTCATCCAGGACATGACAATTCGGTTGAGGGAGGGCATCACTCGATAAGCGGCTGTAACAAACAAACTTAAAAGCAAAATCAGTTTCTGTGAGGGATAATTTGTAAAAACAGCGAATAAAACAATCACCCCCAGACCCAACACCATGGCGGTTTCAATCAAACGGGGCGGAACGGCGCTTAAGGTATTAAAAAGGGCGTAATTTCTATGGAGGGGGTATAGTTCATCTATCAATCGCCGAATAAAGAACTTTTCCTTCCCATAAAGTTTCACCTCGATAAAACTTTGCACCCCCTGATAAACTTGTTGTAAGGTTCGAGGGCGAAGGGTTTCGGAAATTTTCCCCACTTTCCGGAAAAGGTCTTTTTTAAGGAATCGCAACAGAAGAAAGGGAGGAATAAG
Source organism: Calditrichota bacterium (assembly GCA_003695285.1). Lineage (GTDB taxonomy): Bacteria > Calditrichota > Calditrichia > RBG-13-44-9 > J075 > J075. Next base: position 1,526 of record RFIL01000436.1, on the reverse strand, counting down.
CACCATAACCAACAGCAAGAGGATTTGTAAATTATACCAGGCAATTCCCAGAATAATCAAAGCAAAGACCGCCAGTTCCGAAAATAGTGTCACTGCCGAAAGAAGGACGTATACAGAAAATTCAATGGGAAGAAATAAAATATTGCGTACGGAGTGGGAAGAGTCTTCCTGGAGAACCTCCGGGAACGCTCTCCGAAAAAATTTTTCATATTCCCGTTGAGAAAGATTCGTTGCGACATCATAAATAAAACGAGATTGATAATGGGTTAAAGCAATTTGTGCCCCATTTTTCAGAAGAAAAAGAAGCGATAACATTCCCACCAAAACAACCCAGAACAGGGGATTTTGTTCAACCGGAAAGGATTCATAAATGGTTTGGATATAGGGGGCTTCTTTTATGAGCGCGGGATTTAAAAGCAAAACAATAAACGGAAGAATGGAAGCCAGGCTCACCACCTCAAGGGTGGCATTGGTGAGGATAAAACCGATTAATAAAAAAATTTTGCGCTGGTGTCGGGGATTTAACAGAGCAAATAACTGAGGGAAGGGAAATAAACGCATGGAGAAGAAGGGTACAGGTGGTTACATTAAAATTTTTTGCATCAATTTCTGGAAGTCCAGACGTAAGTCATGAGCATAAAGTTTGATCAGTTCAGAGGAAAGCACCGAATGGTTGGGAATTGTCACTCTCTGGAAGGGGAAATCCAGATTACGAAGAACGGTCACATAAGGAGACTTGTAATCTTCCGCATATCCCAGATCCCGAAAGGCTCGCAACACACGCTCCCGATTTAATTTCAAGATGGGAGAAGGTTTTTCTTTTTTTTCTTTATGATTTATAAGGGATTTTTTCATGGCGCTGCTTATAGCTTAACAGATATGCATTTATGGCTGCTTTTAATATCTTCCTGGCCTCTTCCTCGGAGGAAGCTTCAATATGGCATCCTTCCAAATTCGGGCAACTCCCGATATAAAGGTCTTTTTCGACTTTACGAATGACAATGCGTAATTTCATTGGAACATGTCCTTTACCTTTGGATAAAATATAGCCTATTCTAGGCAGCAATTCAATAACATTTTGGTCGATCTTTTTATCCGTTTGAAAAATATAAATTGGAACTTATTTTACTGTGATAAAAATTGATTTTTGTAAATTGTTAAATTAACAAATCAAACTCGAAGAAGATGAGTGTAAAGATTAAACGAGATAATGTTGATTTTGTTCTGGTAGAACCTCAAACTCCCGGAAATGTAGGAGCGGCTGCCAGGGCATTGAAAACAATGGGATTTCGAAATCTGGTATTGATCAATCCCTGTGATTATACAGCTCCTGAAGCACGCTGGTTAGCCCATGCAGCGGAGGACATTCTGGAATCCGCCCGGGTCTATTCCTCTTTACGGGAGGCATTGGTTAATATCAACTTTGCGGTCACCACCACACAGAGAACTCGCAGTTACCATTTCCCCTTCTATACCCCCGAAGAGCTGGGGAAAAAATTGATTCCCATAACTCAGGAACACCGCGT
>RFIL01000435.1 GCA_003695285.1 Calditrichota bacterium | reverse complement strand
TTGGGTTCAAAATAACGGGGATTTTTAATTTTCTGGAAAATGAATTTCCGGGTACTTTTATTACCGATGCGCCCTAAATCGGGGCCTAAATAACCACCTCGCCCATTAAAGGGATGACAGCTAATACATCGTGCCAGGCGCAGTAAATTTCCCCCTTCTGTAATATCACCTTCCGGTGGGTCTGGTAAGGCATCCAGAGTCTGATCTTTGAAGGTCATCAGATATGCGGCAAGAGCATCGGCGTATTCAGGCGAAAGGTAGAAATTAGGCATTTTAGCGTTCGGCATCATTTCTGTGGGATTCATCAGCCAGTGTTTCAGCCATTTCCGATCCACCCGACTCCCGATTCCTTCCAATGAGGGCCCCTGACGATCCGGTGCTAATCCTTCTACATAATGACATCCGCTACATTGAAATTTGACAAAGATTTCCTTTCCATTACTCAGTTGTGGGGCATTGGGCAACTTTTGACTACGCGGATGGCATTGATGGCAGGTCACCTGGATCATCTCATACCGATACATTCCCTGGTGCGCCGAACTGGCCGACAATGCCTCCCCATGTCCTCCATGACAGAGGGTACAGCCGATTTTTTCCCAATCATGCTTTCTAAGAAAATCCCCAGGATGTGTTGTAAACGGCTGAGTTTCATCTACCATGAGCGGATTATCCACTCCCTGGTGACAACTCACACAGGCATCACGAACCTGAAGTTCTTCATGCCCAACGGTTCTTTCAACCACCTTAAAACTTTCTGCAGCGGCAGGATCCTTTTGTTGCAAAATTGTTCGATATTCTTCAGCGTAATCCTTCCAATTTTTGCTACAACTCATCAGAGATATCAAACTCAATACACCCAAAACGTATGGGATTATTTCCCGAATATGCAATTTACTCCTGAGATACTGAATTTGACTATTCATCACCATTCTCCTGCTCCCGTAAGGATCGAATATAGCGTAATAGATTTGAGAGATCTTCTCCACTGAATCGCGGAAATGGAATATTCTGTTTTTTCATTTCTTCCCGCATTTTGATATTATGATTCCACATAGCGGCGGAAATGGAGATTATATCATTTAACCCTTTTGTTCTGGCCAGATTTGGGCCCACTTTTTTGGAATCGGTTTCTCCATCGATGGCATGACATTGAATACAGCCCTTTTCATGAAATAATTTTTCGCCCTGAGCCAGCTCTCCCGGTATACTTTTGAATCCCAGAAAATAGAGATAAGCAATAACATCCGCCATTTCATTTCCTTGAAACCGGGGAGGTTGGATACCCAGTTCCTCCATCTTCTTCCACATCTTTGGAGCATGATTCCACATTCTTCCGGCAATCTTAGTCACCCCTTCATGAAACCTTTTTTCACTCAAATTGGGGCCAATTTTCCCCCCAGTCCCATTGACCCGATGACATTTTAAACATCCCTTTTCCTTGATGATGCGCTCGCCCCTCTGTGGACTCCCTGGAAATGAATAACGTGGCAGGGATGGTTTTACCGGACTCACACTCTGTAAATAAGCCAGAAGGTCGGCCATTTCGTTATCCTTAAAACGAGGAACTTTCAGGCCTTTTTGTTTAATTTTGCGAACCATTCGTCGTCCGTGGTTCCACATTTTTTGAGCCAGGAATACCGGAGAGGCGTAGATGGAGAGTGTGTCCAGAGCCGGCCCGCTTTTCCCACCTATTCCTCCAACCTGATGGCATTCAATACATCCCTTTTCTGAAAACACTTTCTTTCCTTCGGAGGGAGATCCCGGTTCATCAAAATATTTCAGGTAATACAGGAAGGAGAGGATGCTTCCCATTTCTTGAGGCGATAGTTGTGGTACATCCTGCCCCCGCAACATTGCGCGATTCATCTCCCAGGAATGATTCCACATTGCAGCCACGATATCCATCGTATTTTTGTTGGCCTGGGTACGACCCAAATCTGCCCCAACTTTGCCCCCTTCTCCAAAAATTGAATGACACTTAACACAGCCTTTAGATAGAAACAATTTTTGCCCTTCCAACGGCTGACTGGGTAACTGAATTTCCTGTGCCATCAACTTTACTAAAGGTGACAACAGTATGAATAATATCAGGTATTTTATCGGCTTGCTCCGGATGTTGAACATTTCCTTACTCCTCTTTCCGATCTTTCTGTAATCCCCAGAATACATAAGTTAACACACTTGCCAGGGTAAAGAATATGGGAACAGCAACTATACTAATACCAATTGTTGCTGATGGGGCATCGTGCAAACGATGTGAGAGAAACAATAAATTACCAATCCAAATAGCAATACCCGTAAATAAAACCCAGATTAACACAAGGGAGATTACCTGCAATGTAAATAAAAGTTTGCTATTCATGGCTTTCCTGAAGTTTTGATTGTCTCTAATATCTCACACTTTCAGTGTCGGGCAGATAACTTTCCAGCCGTTCACTGACCTCTTTAACACTGGTTTCCCTTCCTTCCTTTATTTCCCACACGGATATCAGAGGGAAAAAGCGAGAAAAAAGGACAAAGCCCAGAACAAAAACACTAACTGCTCCTATCAACAAACTCCACTCTACAAGGGAGGGAACATAGATGCCGGTTGGGTAAGGCAACCGGGTATTGGCAAGAGATGGAACGACAATAATTAATCGTTCTAACCACATGCCAATCGTGACCGCGATGGCTGCTATCAGGATACCAGGGATTCTTTTTGTCTTTTTAAAACTCAGGATAAGCACCGGTATCACAAAATTGCACATCACCATCCCCCAGTAATATGGGGCATATTTTCCACTAAATTTGTAGAAGAAAACCCTCATCTCAAACGGTTCATGACCAAAATAACCGGTCAGATATTCGGAGAAAGTAAAGTAGAACCACAGGAGTGACATAATTAGCAACAAATTCCCCAGATATCGAAAATGGACTTCTTTTAGATATGCTTCAAAATGGAACACTTTCCGGAAGGCAATCATCACAATTAAGAGCGCTGCAATACCCGAAAAAATAGCACCCACCACAAAGTAGGGACCGAAGATGGTGCTATGCCATCCAGGTTGTAATGTCATTGAAAAGATATACGATATTACCGTGTGCACTGAGACTGCAATGGGGATCACCATTACCATCAGGATATTCATTGCCCGCTCCAGAACATGTTTCTGTCTCTCTGTTCCCTGATATCCCCAACTTAAGAATTTATACAACCATTGAGGTTTGGCACCCCGATCTCGGAGGATAGCAATATCCGGAATAAGAGGAATATAAAGATAAACCGTACTGGCTGTGAAATAGGCGGTAATGCTGGTAACGTCCCAAAGCAATGGGGATTGTAATCTACCCGTTCGAAATATATTCAGTAAACGATCCGGCCTTCCCAGATCAATAATGGGATGCAACCCCCCAATTGCTAGCACGATTGCTGTTATCACTTCTGCCATGCGAGTGATTGGTCTTCGCCATTCCGCTTTGGAAAGTCTAAGGATGGCAGAGATCAGTGTTCCGGCATGGCTGATACCAATAAAAAACACAAAGTTGACAATGTAAAATCCCCAGGAGACCGGTTGATTCATACCGGTGACTCCCAGCCCTAAATAAAGCTGACGCACATACATGAACAATGCCCATCCAATGATCACTAATAAACCTGCCACGGTATACCAGAACACTGGAGATGGTTTTTCAATCGGTTTATACAAAATTTCATCAGGATCGTAACCCATTCTTTCAACCCTCAAATTATCTTTTCACCTTCAGACAAGTAGTAAACTTTTGGTTCGGTGCCCAGATCTTCCATAAGCCGAAAGGCACGAGGACTTCTCGATAACCGCGCTACAATACTATTGGGATCATCCAGGTCTCCAAAAAACATAGCATTTGCCGGACAGGTTTCCACACACGCCGGCTGATATTCTTCTTCCAGCATTTCTCTACCTTCCAGAGCCGCTTGTTCCCGTGCTTTAATTAATCGATGATGACAAAACGTACACTTCTCCACCACCCCTTTCGGTCGTAACGATACATCAGGATTGGTGGTTTTTTTGATTTCCGGATCCCATTGCGGTTCAAACCAGTTAAAGTCCTTCACTGTGTATGGACAGGCGGCCATACAATAACGGCAACCGATACAGCGAGGATAAATCTGAGCCACAATGCCATTATCCGCCTTATAAGTGGCACGTACCGGGCACACTTTGATACAAGGAGGATTATCACAATGCATGCATGGAAGAGGCAGATATCGTACGCGGAGATGAGGGTATTCTCCCTCCACTTCAGTCATAATGTTTATCCAGGAAAGCGTTCTCCCTCGTTCAGCTTCTTCCGGAGTGTTATATGCAACATTGTTCTCTTGTTTGCAGGCAGCCACACAGGCTCCACAACCTGTGCATTTATCCAAATCAATGACCATTCCCCATCTTGGCATAAGACCTTTATCCTTTCCTGAATTTGTTATGCAACCGATGCTTTGTAAATTTTTACTCTTGTCGAATTCCGGGCAATGCTTCCGCCGAGAGGATCATAATCAAAGACAAGAATGTCATTGGGATTAACTCCTTTTTGGGAGGCATATTTTCCTGAAGCAGTATGACCGAGTCCCAGAGGCAAATATACCATTCCCGGCATAGCACCCGGATATAGATGCGCTCGAACTTTCACCCTTCCCCGGGGGGATTCAATCCAGATCCAATCACCATGACGGATATTTAATTCACGTGCAGTTTCTGGATTGATTTCGGCCCAGGAATCCCATTGTACATTTCTGCGAAACCCAACCATTTCCATTAACAGCGGGCGATTGGCCATTTTTCCATCAAAAAGAGTTAAAATGCTAAAAGGATACAAAAAATAAGGATATTCAATGGAGTCACCGTTGACATTGGGTTCCTCAAAATGGGGGAGAAATGCTTGATCCCCCTTGCTGAGGGCCATTGAAAGAGGAGAGTCCGATTTCAGCACATTCTGAACATGATGAGGCAAAGCCTTATATTGATGATAAAACGTTTGAGAGAAAAATTCAAATTTTCCGGAAGGTGTGGATAATCTCGGAAAGAGGTCGCTCACCGGCTGGGGTATTTCCAACCAGCTCCCCTCTTTTAGAAGCGCTTCCCAAAATTCCTCAAAAGTGGCAAATTCCTGATATTTAAATCCCCTGCGGGATAGAAAACTCTGGAAAAAATCTTCAAACTGTCCGGAGGTAATAAATCCCCGGTGGGAACGAAATAGTGCTTCGGCTTCTTTTTGCACAAGACCCCTATAATCTGTTTCCGGCAGGGACTTCTGAACTGATCCACCCAATAATCTGGCGCAGGAAAGTATCACATCTCCAATATGACGAGTATTGAATCGAGGCTGAATAATTGGTTGTGAAATGGTGACCTGAGTGAAAGGCAATTGAGGCACTTCATAGTCCAGATCCCATTTCTCCAGGTAGGTGTGATCAGGTAATATAAGGTCAGCCCAGATGGAGCTTTCATCCATTTCGGAGGAAAAACTCACTACAAAAGGGATCTTCTCTAATGCCTTCTGAAAGCGTTCTTTTTCAGGAAGTTCGAATAAAGGATTGGTATGGATAAGCAACGCCACCTCTATTGGATATGGTTCACCGGATTGGATATTATCCAGTAAATAGGCGAGACTCTCCATGGTGGCAGGAAGTTTTGCTCCCCGATATTGGAAAACCGGAGATTGCGCGCTACCCCATTGAGCCAGTTTATCCTGAACCAGAGGAGGCAAACCTGTGGGTGGTTCCGGCGGAGCTTCTAAAATCCCGCCCGGGCTATTGATAGACCCAACCAACGCATTGAGGGCATGAATCGCCATTTGAGAGAACAGGGCATTACTATGATTGGTAACCCCTCTTCCCCAAATTGCAATTCCAGGTTGATTTTCAGCAAAACTGCGGGCAACTCGGATAATATCATCTATGGGAACACCGGTAATTCCGGAGACCTTTTCGGGATAATATTCTTTTAGCAATAAAGTTTTAAACCCAATGTGAGAATTGCCCTTATTATCCACCCAGTCTTCAAAACCAAAGGTGTGGTTCTCCACAAACGTCTTATTATATAATCCTTCCACCACCATGATGTGAGCAACTCCCAGCGCAAGAGCCCCATACGTTCCCGGATTGAGTGGAATCCAGCGATCAGCTTTGACTGCAGTCGTGGATAATCGGGGATCTATCTGAACAATTTTAACTCGATTGCGGCCGGGATTCTGTCGCAATTCTCCAAAAAGATAGGCCATTCGGGAGGGAGGTCCCTCACTATCTAAAAAATCGTTTCCGAAGCTAAGGATAAATCGAGTGTTCTGAAAATCATAACCAGGAGTGTTCTTCCTCCCGTGCATCAGCAGGAAGGGTAAACTTGAGGGTTCTTGAGATGAAAGATTGAAATAATTCGGTGTTCCATAAGCCTCAAGAAATCTTTCCAGCAACCTCTTCTGCAATCCTCGAGACTCACCATCCAGAACAAGTAAATGATGAGGGGTTTTTTCATTTCGGAGTTTTAGTAGATAGTCATAAAACAATTGCAATGCTTCTTCCCAGGAGATAGCTTCCCAGCGGTTTTCCCCCCTCTCACCCACACGTTTAAGCGGAGTAGAGATTCGATCCGAATTGAACAAGACCTGTAATCCGGCATGGCCGGCCGGACATAATCCACCCCGATTGACCGGTGAGAGGGGATTTCCTTCAATTTTTACCGGACGACCATCTACAAGCCGCACTTTGATACCGCACCCCCCCGGGCATAAACGACAGACACTGCATTTCCAGGTTTCTATCCCCGCACCAGGATAAGCCTCTATCATTGGCTCATCTTGAGCGGTTACCGCTTTACTAATCCAACCTGCCTGACTTGCAGCAGCCAGGAGAAATGCCCCTTGTTTCAAAAAATCTCGACGATTAATTCCCACTGCAACTCTCCTGTGTTTTAATGATGACACCGTATACATTCATAGGGATTGTCGATGGATTCCACTCCTTCATGGCATGAAATACAGTACTTCATTTTTAATGGGACAGTCTGTTGCGTAAAAGGCGTAATCCGCGTTTTCACCTCTCCATGGCATTGTTTGCATTCCACCTGTCCCTTCTGGATATGAAGGCGATGGGAGAAAAAGACATGATCCGGCGCCTGATAAATTCTTCTCCAGGGGATGTCCTTTCCCTCCCGATAATATGTTTGAATTTTGGCCTTCTCCGGAGTCACATAGAGCACATCTTCATGACAGGTGATGCAAACTTTTACAGAGGGGATTCCGGCTGCTCGTGTTGTTTCGTAGAGCCGATGGCAGAAGTTACAGGGGACATTGTTATCGACATGTTTTTTATGGTTGAATGCGATCGGCTGCTTGACTTCATCGTTTCTCGCTATCACGGTAACACTAACAACTATCAGGAGCAAACCGATAAAGAGAATGATCCAAGATTTTGATTTTGTCAATTTCATCTGAAGCCTGCCTGATTCCTTTTTTCTGAACACTGAAAGAGTGTCATTCGATATTTCTCAAACCAAGTGCTTCCCCATAAGAGCGATAGTCAACATTTTTATCAAAAGGATAATGCTATTTTCTCTTCAGTTCGAAATTCACCGTTACCGTACCTTTTTCCGGTACCTCGACAACTTGTGGTTTTGCTTTTCGTTTTTCATGCCAAACCATTAGCGTATATTTCCCTGCAGGTACATCCTTGATGGTATAATTACCCTCTTCATCGCTAACAGCGAAATAAGGGGTTCTTACCGCCACCACAAATGCCTCCATTTCCGGGTGTACATTACAGAGTAAGGTGGATACGCCCGGCTTTTTAAACGTAAAACTTTTGACAATTCCCTTTGCCCAGGTACCCAGATTGAATTTCCCATCCGGACAATCCGGGGAGAACACATTATGTAACACATCATCACTGTTTAAGAAATCAACTGTCGTCCCAACCAATACCGGAAGTACATGGGGTATAAAAACAAGATTTTTCTGATCCATTACGGCATGTTTTTCGGGCGGTTCAAACACTTTACCTTCAATCTTATCAATATATACAACGACATTAGCATTATTTTTGGCCCTCTGCACTTTTACCTTTCCCACAATGTCACCTGCAAACATCGTGGCTGTAAAAGCCAGAAGCGTAAAGCTGATAAAAACGAGTCGTTTCATATTTTTAATCCTCCTGTTACTATGTTCAATTTTTTCCCAGGGCAAATAAGTCGAACACTCATTTGCCCTGGGCTGACTCAGGGGTAGAGTCATGCGGTATTTTAGAATCCAAATTGCGCCTGGAGAGTTAGCTGATCAGCGTCCTTATGGGCATCATCCAGCGGGAGAAAATATTCTGCAGTTATTTTAACATTTGCCCGTAGAACAACCGTTAATGCAGGGATGAGAGACGTTTGGGGATCCGGTGTATCGGCATCAGTATCCGCATCGGTATATTCATAGCGAACCAGAGGTATTAACCATGGGTAAATGACATAATTTGCCTGTGCATACCAGGCCATCGAATTACGATCCGCCATATCCGGAATTTCGGATTTCATGAACATGGCGGCGCCATTCACGATTAAGCGATTAAACCATAAATCCAGATCGCCACCAAACACAGTTATATCTTCGTCGGGATTCGCTCCGGAGACGGTACCTTTATAGAAGAAACCGCCCAATCGCAGGTTATTGTCTACATAAAAGGCAGATGTTTCACTCCCCTGCCCCTGAGTTCCACCAACTTCACCCAGACCACCAATTTTATAGGTCGCCCGAGCATAAATATCCTTCGAACTATTGGCATCATTGATGCCCTGTCCATTCACAACCCCAACCTGGAAGGTATATCCACCACGACCACCGGCACCATTTCCAGCACCTCGTAATTCGATCCCGGATTGTTGGTCGCGTAAACGCCAACGATTTCGGCTCCTGAAGCTGGCGACATTGTAATGATTTCGGGTCAAACGCAAGTGATCAGGAGTGGGATCCGGTGAGACATTCCCCAAACGTACATGCCAGTTGGCGTTAAAATCCCATTGGACCCAAAAAGGAAAACCAAATTCAATTTCATTATCTTCATTTTCCATCTCGATCTCGCCCATAAAAGAAACATTCTCTCCAATGGTCCCTGCATAGAGAACTTCCAGTTCATGGGGAAATTCAAATGTCGATTTCACGCCTCCTTCTTCTTCTTCTTCCTCATCACCACCAGCTTCCGGTGCATAGTTAAAGCGACCCACGGCATGCACTGAGAGTGGTACCAATCCATCAATATCCGCCGGCCAAATGGCATCCGGCCACACCTTTTTGTAGGCTTCCGAGCCCAAGCTTACTGGATTATCCTTGCGAATATCGGGATCCTGCCCCTCGGGATACCTCAACCCATTGTTGAGAAAAGCTTTACCGAATGCGTTCAACTTGGGGAATTCGTAATGGCAGGTCGAACAACTGGTGCGATACTTTCTGGCAAAGGCCGGTATTGCCTGAGCCGATTGGGTCAAAATAACAGACATAAACAAACCCAACACTACAGCACTGATGAGTAAAGATTTTTTCATGACTGCCTCCAAAATTAGTTTAACTAGCCGTAATTAATGGCTTCTCAATTTTCCTAAATATCTTTCAAGAGATATGCCAGAAATTCACACCTCAACGACACACAGACCTAAGTCTTTAATTATTAGTGCTTTAAAAAGGGAAAATCAGGGAGAACCAAACCATCAGGTTCTCCCCAGAAGTGGAACAGTGAAGTTGCAGGGTGCTAACTTTAGGTGGCAGTTATTTTCGACGGAATTGGGAGGATGTGATATTATGTTTTTTCATTAATCGTTGAAAACTCTGTCTTTCCAATCCGGAAATTCGTGCTGCATGACTGACATTACCCCCGGTCTCTTCCAACAGCCGGGTTAAATATTTTTTTTCAAATGCATCAATGACTCTTCGCTTGGCTTCCTGGAAATTCTTGGTCAGGATAGGAACATCAAACGGAAGCTGTTCCGTGGTAGAATTCATTTCAAGTGGAAATGATTGACGGGTTAAAACACTTCCTCGCTCCAGCGCTACAGCACGTTCGATTAAGTTTTCCAGTTCGCGGATATTTCCAGGATAATCCCAACTCATCAACAACTCCATCGCTTCCGGATCTATCTGATTTATTTTTTTTCCAAATCTTTCACCATATTTTTGTAGAAAATAGGTTGCCAGCAAGGGAATATCTTCCTTCCTCTCCCTTAAGGGAGGAAGGTTTATCGCCACCACATTCAGTCGATAATATAAATCCTCACGAAAAGTCCCTTTTTGAACGGCATCGGATAAATTATGATGGGTTGCAGCAATTAACCGGGCCTCGAGAGGAATGGATTGATTGCTGCCCAGACGTTCAAAGCATCGCTCCTGGATAACCCGGAGCAGCTTTTTCTGAAGCGCTTCCGGCATATCTCCCACTTCATCCAGGAACAATGTCCCCTTTCCGGCTAACTCAAATTTACCCGGTTTACTTCTATCGGCTCCGGTAAAAGCTCCTTTCTCATGACCGAACAGTTCACTCTCCAGCAAGGTTTCCGGTAAAACGGTACAATTGATGGCAACAAAGGGTTCATCAGCATTCGGTCCACTCTCATGAATGACTCGCGCCACTAATTCTTTACCAGTTCCGGTTTCCCCGAGTATCAGGATGTTGGTGGTGTTTGGAGAAGTGGACAGAACTCCTATTTTTTTGAATATTTCCTGCATTCGGGGATTTTTTCCAATAAGGATCGTTCTACCTTCATGAGATTTATCTTCTAATTTCTGTTGCAGAACATTAATTTTTCTCCGCATCTCCCTCATTTCCAGGGCGCGTTGAGCTGTCACCCGAACCTTCTCAATATCCAGAGGTTTGGTTAAATAATCATAGGCACCACATTGCATAGCCCGGATCGCGGTTTCCATGTTTCCGTAACCGGTTATAATTACCACCGGGAGGTCAGGATGTTCTGTTTTGATCTGTTCCAGGGCATCCAGACCATCCATACCCGGCATCGCCACATCCAGGAAAACTAAATCCGGGCAGGTCTCTTGAATTTTATCTAATGCTTGTTGGCCATCTCCGGCAGTTAGTATATCAAAACCCATGGAGGAAAAGGTCTTCTGAAAGGCAAATTGAATGGCTGCATCATCATCGACAATCAGTATCGTTCGCTTGTTCATATCTTTCTCCGGATAGGTAAAATGATTTGGAAAGTGGTCCCTTCATTCACTTTGCTTTGTACTCGAATAATACCTCCATGCTGATTGACCGTTCGCTTGACAATTGTCAACCCCAGACCGGTGCCGTTCAATTTGGTGGTAAAAAATGCATCAAAGATATTTCGTAAATAATTTGGCGGAATTCCCGCACCATTATCTTTCAATTCAACGATTGCCACCTGTTCTCCCCGGGGAATGACCACTTTATCAAATTCCAGCGGAGTTTTGACATTGTATCTGTCTGAATAGACAAAATCATCTATGCGATGTTTAAGAACAGTCAGTTGAGTACGCACAACAATTTCACCATTCCCATTCACAGCTTGAGTAGCGTTTAATAAGAGGTTTACAATCGCTTCCTTCATATGATTACTATCAATATCGATTTCCGGAACTTTGGGGTCCAATTCTTTGACTAAACGGATCCTTTGTTTTTCCAGTTGGGGTCTGACCAGAAGGATACTCTCTTCAATCAACTGGTTCAGATCCCGGGTTTGAAAATCCGGAGGGGACGGACGAGCGAACCGTAACAGATTGGAAACCACCTCTTCAATTCGATAAATTGAACTTAACACAATTTCCCGGGAACGCTCCAGATCATCTTCGGAATTTCCTTCCTGTTCTAATTGCAATAACATTTTCATGGAAGTAAGAGAATTGCGAATTTCATGCGCAATGACCGCTGCCATCTCCCCGGTAGCAGCTAAACGCTCTGTCTCGATTAGATGTTCTTCAAATTTTTTCCGCTCTGTAATATCGGTCAGGATTTCCAGAAAAACCGGATATTGATGGTTAATCTCCAGAGGAATGGTGATATGTTCAATATAGATGGGGTCATTCCCATTTCTGGTTTGGGTTTCAATAAAGACCGAGGGTCTGGCCTGAGATTGTTTAGTAGCCATCATACAATTTTCACAAATCGAGGGGTCGGAAAAAATTTCAAAACATTTCCGACCAAGTACTGCCTGACGAGAAAAACCGGTAATTTTCTGAATAGCAGCGCTGGCCGAAAGAATTTTTTTGTTCTTATCGACCAGCAGGAAGGCACTTGGTACGTTATCAAGGATTGCCTGTAACTTCTCTTTTTCATTCCTTAGTTCGGCAGTTCTCCGAACGACAATCTCCTCCAATTGCTTTTGGTGCTCCTCCAAACGTAATTCTCGTTCTCGGATAGCATCTGCCATTTGATTAAATTGATTTGCCAGTTCCTCGATTTCATCATTGGTTTCGATTTTCAACTTATATTTATAATTTCCGCGGGCAATTATCTGAGCCCCACGTTTTAATTCTCCAATAGGACTGGCTAATTGACTGGTCGCTATAAATCCCGCTGAAATGGATATGGCCAAAAATACCAGCAATAACATTACAAAAATGAACGCAAACCGATTGGCAGGTCCTAATACATAGCTCTTTTCAACACTTTCAAAAAGGAAATACGAATTCCCTCCACTGAAACGAGTAATAAATAATGGAGCATAAGCCGCGATATAGGTCTTGGAATCCAGAAATATCCCTTCTTTACCGGATAATATTCGTTGTGAAAACGTGGGTGAATATTCCTCAGAAATGTTCTGAACTTCTCTGGTAGCTAACAACCGGTTCCAATTTTTTTTCTTCTCCGAGTGATATAAATAATTTCCTTCATTATTGACGATGGCCACCACCCGATGGGGAGTAATATGAGATTTGCTTTCCATGACTTGAAAAAAATCTCTGGCAAAAAGATTGGCTATAAATAACCCCTGATATTCATTCTGTTGATTGTATATCCGGGTCGCAAAACTCATTGATGAGATTTTCTCATTATTCAGTACATCCAGCAACTCTACCGGAACCACGGCGATCTCATCCCTGGGTAACGACTCGGTGAGAAGCTCATAAAATCGATAGCCCGAACTGCTGAGTTCCCAGGGTTTAAAAATCTTAAAACCATCTCCTACTTTTTGCACCCGAAAGACTTCATTACCATCCCGATCCACAAAAAACATTTGATAATAAATTTTTTTGGTCTCCATGAAAGTACAAATCTGGTGGGTAAGATTAACATAACTGCCCTGGTATCCGGGATATTCCGAGCGATAATAATCTTTCAGAAAGGTGTTGAAAACTCTGGATTCCTTGAGATATTGGATATCCATATTAATGTTTCCGAGAAAGTTTTTCGCCTTCTCCCGGAGGATGGAAACATCATGGACTAAATTTTCCAGTGCACTTTTCTCTAAACTCTGGGTGTTATAGAATAAACCTAACAACCCCACAATGGTAAGGGGTACAAAGGAAAGAAGTGTAAAAGCAATGATAAGTTTTACTCGTATGCTTAAAAATGGGAATAGTTTATTTAAATTATACCTCATCATCCCCTTCCCGATTTCATTTCTATTATTTTAGGGATGCAGGTATTGACACGCAATTTTTTTATGAAGATTAAAAATTTTTAATTTTTGAAAATGACAAGTTTGCAGCACAGGAGGTTTGAAAAAAATTCTGGCAAAAAATAAGGATTAAGGAGGTAAGAAGGTAAAAAAAATTTACAGGATCAACATACTATCTCCATAGCTGAAAAAGCGATATTTTTCTTTTACAGCAACTTTATACGCTTCCATTAAAAATTCATGACCAGCAAAGGCACTGGTCAGCATTAAGAGGGTCGATTGAGGAAGATGAAAGTTGGTAATAAGATGATCGACCATTCGGAATTGATAAGGAGGATAGATAAATTTGTCTGTCCAGCCTTCACAAGCTCTCATTTTACCGTTTCGATCGGCCACCGTTTCCAGCACTCTGACACAGGTCGTCCCGACAGCAAAAATATCTTTCCCCTGCTCTCGGGTTTCATTGATGATATGGGCAGCCTCTTCAGGAACCTTGTAATATTCGGAATGCATTTGATGCCGAGAAATATCATCCACCTGCACCGGCCGAAAAGTACCCAATCCCACATGGAGGGTAAGAAAAGCGATCTTCACCCCTTTATTTCTTATTTGTTCTAACAACTCTTCTGTAAAATGAAGTCCGGCCGTCGGTGCAGCAACGGCTCCTGTCTCTTTTGCATAAACGGTTTGATAGTATTGTTTATCTTTTTCTTCCGCCTCGCGCTTGATGTACGGGGGCAGTGGCGTCTTCCCAACCTTATCTAATTCTTCCAGGAAATCACCATTACAGTGAATTTCAATAATCCGTCCACCGGAAACGGTATTGTCGATGATATCGCAATAAAATGTATCGGAGAAAATGATCTTATTCCCCAGGCGCACTTTTCGTGCTGGTTTAACCATCACCTCCCAGATACCGTTTTCCAGGTTTCTGAGCAAAAAGACTTCTACCTTGGCCCCGGTTTTATCCTTTTTCCCCAATAAACGAGCCGAAAACACCCGGGTATTGTTTAACACCAGACAATCACCCGGTTGAAAAAATTCCACAATATCGCGAAAGATCAAATGCTGGATATCCCTGGTCTCACGATTCAGCACCATGAGACGGCATTTGTCTCTCTCTTCCAGAGGATACTGGGCAATTAATTTTTCAGGTAATTTGTAATCAAAGTCCGATAACCGATACCGGGGATTATCATCATCAAAATAGTTCTTGCTGATATCCATGCTTCCTTGGCCTGTAGTTAAAATGTTCATACGCCAGAGGTGTTGCAACTCGTCCTCGTGGTGTTCGTTTCAAGAAACCTTCCTGAATCAGATAGGGTTCATAAATTTCTTCTATCGTATCGCTTTCTTCACCCACCGCCACGGCAATGGTATTAATCCCAACCGGACCCCCATTATATTTTTCGATGATGGTTCGAATAATTCGTTTATCCATCTCATCGAGCCCCCTCTCATCAACTTCCAGCATCTTTAATGCTTGATCGGCAACTTCTTTGGTAATTTTACCATCGGCTTTCACCTGAGCATAATCTCTGGTTCTCCGGAGAAGCCGGTTGACAACACGAGGAGTTCCACGGGAGCGTCGGGCAATTTCCATGGCTCCTTCTTCTTCCACCTCTACCTCCAATAATTTTGCCGAGCGCATAAGGATGTGAAATAAATCTTCCGGAGGATAATAATCCAATCGCAAAACGACACCAAATCGGGCGCGCATGGGGGCTGTTAACAAACCCGCGCGGGTGGTGGCGCCCACCAGTGTAAAGTAGGGTAACTTTATTTGAATGGTTCGGGCGTTGGCTCCTCTATCTATCATGATATCAAGAGTATAATCCTCCATCGCCGAATAGAGATACTCTTCCACAATATTGTTTAATCGATGGATCTCATCAATAAAGAGGACATCTTTTTCCTGGAGGTTGGTGAGGATGCCGGCCAGGTCACCGGCTTTATCCAGAACAGGACCGGAGGTGGTTTTAATATCCACTCCCAACTCAGCAGCGATAATATAGGCAAGAGTAGTTTTGCCCAGCCCCGGTGGCCCATATAATAACACATGATCCAAGGCTTCCCCCCGCTGTTTGGCTGCTTCTATGAATATCTTTAAATTTTCGACGACTTTGGATTGACCAACAAACTCTTCAAACGCTGAAGGTCGTAATGCCGCTTCAAAGGCACGATCATCTCCATGAGGAAGCGGATCAATGGCATCACGTTGTGGTCGAGGATTCTCAGACATGTCGCATCAGTGTTTTAATAAATGTTCAATAGTTTCGATCACACCCAAAAGTAGAACTGTGAGTAATCTCTAAAAATTTTAGACATATATCGTATGAAGTAAAAAGCCCATTGTCAAACAAAAAAATGAGTTTTTTAAAAAAATCATCAAACCTCTGCCGTAGTAATTCCAAAATTTTAAACTCAGCCAATTGAGACAGTCATCTTCTCCCGATGATTTGGTATAGCTCATCGCTTCATACTTCCTTCAGGGCTTCTTTGATTAATACCTCCAGAGAAGCATCCGCACCCAAACGTGCGACGGCTTTGTTGATTGCTTTTTGAGCATCTGGTTGTTTATATCCCAGAGCAACCAGAGCTAAAACGGCTTCAGTAACCTTCGTTTGATGAGCTGCCGGAACTGATACAGCCGAAGTTATCTGGTCAATTTGAGTTTGTTCCTGAATCTTCTCTTTTAATTCCAGGATGAGTCGCTGGGCAGTCTTTTTACCCACTCCGGGAATCCGGGTCAGCATCCCGACATCCTCCCGGGCAATGGCGGCTTCCAGTTCTGCTGGTGTACTGCCGGAGAGTATGGCAATCGCCAGGCGAGGCCCGACTCCGGAAATTGAAATTAGCAGCTGAAACATTCTTTTTTCTGCTTCATCGCCAAACCCATATAGTTGAAGAGCATCTTCCCGTACATGTAAATAGGTGTAAAGGGTTACATTTTCCTGAGAAGAATGCTGTTCAATCTTTTGAAAGGTATTCAAGGAGATGAACACCCCGATACCCAATCCACTGTTTTCAATGATACAAAAGGTGGGATTTTTTTCAATAACTCTACCGGATATCCGCTCAATCATCTGGCATCATTTCATGTTTCGGGTTAATTGATGGAATTTTAAACGATGATAATGACATAACGCCACAGCCAGAGCATCGGCTGCATCCTGGGGACGAGGTGGTTGAGACATCTGCAACAGACTTTGCACCATTGCCTGTACCTGATGTTTGGAAGCTGCTCCAAATCCCACGATAGACATTTTAATCTCCCGGGCAGCATATTCAAAAACCTCTAATCCTGATTTCCGTGCTGCCACCATTGCCACCCCTCTGGCGTGTCCCATGACAATGGCGGTATTAACATTCTCGTGATAGAACACCTCTTCTATTGCACAAACCTGGGGGTGGAATTCATCGATCACCTGGCAGACGCCATCATAGATGGTTTGCAGCTTATCAGCAATTTCTTTTTTTCTTCCTTTATTGTAGATCCCTCCAAACCCACGACAAATTACTTTCTGGTTCACAATTTCTATCACCCCATACCCGGTCACACTCAACCCCGGATCTATTCCCAGAATAACCATATATACCTATCTTTCAGAAAATGTTAAGGATTGTGAGTTTTTTGAGGTACACATCAGCAGGGTTGACTTTGGGTTTATGATTCGCTCAACTTCGGACAGGAGCACATTGTTTTCAGCTGCCATGCTGGAAATTGTCACCTCAGTTATTTTCCAGAGCTTCCATGACCTTCTCATCAATATCAAAGTTGGCATAGACGTTTTGGACATCATCATTTTCTTCCAGAGCATCCATCAATTTCAGCATCTGTTCAGCCTGTTTTCCCTCCAATGGAACGGTATTTTGAGGGATATAGGTCGTTTCAGCAGATTCAATCTGTATGCCAGCCTCCTCCAGAGAACTACGCACTTTTTCCAGGTCTTCAAAAGCAGTGTAGATTTCGTAAAATTCATCTTCAGACTGAAAATCTTCCGCTCCGGCATCTATAGCAAGCATCATTAGTTCTTCTTCATCATAATTTTGCGCAAGCACCCGGATTAACCCTTTTTTATCAAATAGCCAGCTCACGCAACCGCTCTCGCCGAGGTTACCTCCATACTTATTCAAAAGATGGCGAACTTCGCTGACGGTACGATTGCGGTTATCGGTGGTACAAACGATATACAGAGCCACTCCCCCAGGACCATACCCCTCATAGGTCACCTCTTCCAGGGTAATCCCCGGTAGTTCACCGGTACCCTTTTTAATAGCGTTTTCAATATTTTTCATAGGCATGTTTGCTGCTTTGGCTGCCTGAATGGCCGTTCGCAAGCGGGGATTGGATTCCGGATCGCCCCCTCCCATCCGTGCCGCTATGGTTAACTCCTTGATTAACTTGGTAAAAATTTTACCCTTTTTGGCATCCTGACGTTCTTTGCGAAATCGAATATTGGCCCACTTCGAATGTCCTGCCATAAATCCTCCGTTTAATTCCTCTCAGTGGTTTCTAACATTAATCTCTCAGTTCAATGGGAGTGATGGTTAACGAGGAGCTAAATCTTCCATTTCCGACTCGTTAATGACCGGAAGTTTGGGGTGGGTATTAACTTTTGTTTTCACAATCCAGGCTCCTCGATACCCTTTCTTTCTGGCAATTTGACGTAATCGCTCCGCTTCATCCCGATTCTGGAAATCACCGACTCGAACCTTGTACATGGGGGAATCAAACTCAATATACACGGCTACACTATCTTCCAGAAATTGAAACTCAGCTTGTTTTTTTTCCATCGTTGCTTGATCAATGTCCTTGGTTGCCAGAATCTGTACTCGAAAACCATCCACCACTTGATTTTCTTCAACCGGTGCAGGCTGGGTATCCAACCCAGGGACGATCTCTGAGTTCCCAGTGGATGGGATTTCAACTTCTTCCGGAAATGTGATGTCTTCATCTTCCAGCATGAGAGGGTCAAAGGTCTCATTGAGCGTTGGCTCAGCCGATTCTCCGCCGGGAACCGTCACCGGTTTGCTGCTACTACAACCCGAGAGATAGACCAGCACCGAAAAAAGAAATATCGTGGTAATAATTTTTAATCCATTCATCGATGATTTCCTTATCCTGTTATTTTTGTTGAGGAAAATAAAATAAAATGTGGCACGATTCAAGCAAAAAGATAGACCCACACTCTCTCAACAGGAATGTGGAAACACATTGGGGTGGAGAAATATTGTTTTTTCATTAGAGTGACGCAGGAAAAGATATTATATTCGTTTGTTCCTTTCGTTTTATTTAAGTTTCGGATCAAAAAAGTTTACCCATTTTCGATTATGATACTTATCACAATAAAAATAAGATTTTCGCTTTTCTTTGTTTTCTTATGCAACTGTTTTAAAACTAATTAATCAGGAGTGGCTTCAATGAAAAAACGTGGATTAGTTTGGGTGGTTTTATCCTTCTTGTTGATGGTTGGTATTACTGTGAATAGCTGTTTAAGTATTCCTGATGCTGTTCCGCCGACTCTTTTTATCATCAGTCCGGCTCCGGGGGCTGTGGTCACCGGAAATGTTGAGGTCATCGCAGTAGCCTCAGATGATAATGAAGTTAGCGAGGTAAAGATATTCGTTGATGGTAAAGAAATGGCATCTTCGGATAAAAACACCGTCACCTTTCAGTGGAATACCGCACCTTACGCGGATAATCAGAACCATTATATTTCAGGTTATGCTCGGGATAAAGATGATAATTTCGGGGTAGCTCCAACTGTTGCGGTTCGGGTGGCTCGAACGGCTGCCGGCGATACCTTACCCCCTACCCTGGTTATCCAGAATCCTGTGAACGGTCAGGTAGTTAGTGGACTTGTGAATGTGGTTGTGCAAGCCAGCGATAATAGTGGTGTGGATAGTGTTCAATATTATATCGATGGAATCAAAAAATTTACCGATAGCTCTGAGCCCTTTGTTTTTCAATGGGATGTCACCGATTCTGTCAACGGAAGTTTTCATACTATTTTTGCCCGGGGTTTTGATCCGGGAGGTTTTAATTCGGTTTCTCCCGTCATCGGAGTTACTGTCAATTCCAATGTCATTGCGGATATAACACCCCCGTCGGTCACCATTCTCTATCCTCCTGCCGGTTCAGTTTTTTCCGCCAGCAATACCAGCAATATTGTTGTCGTCGTAGATGTCATCGATAATGTGGCCGCCGATCGGGTAGAATTCTATGTAGATGGTATCTTTCAGAGCTCTGATAACTCCGCACCCTTTCAGTTCCAGTGGAATTTGGTACCGTATGGCGATGGATTAACACATACCCTCTATGTTAAAGGCTATGATACCTCCGGCAACCTTTCCACGGCTCTGATTCCAATAACGATCAATCCCTAAACAATTATTTATTCCTCTTTATAACCGCCCTTTGTGTTATTGAAGGGCGGTTTTTTTTATCAAAAACTTCTAATTTTAATTGGTGACTTAGGTTACACTCATTTTTTCTTTCCTTGTTTTATTGATAACTCAGCTAACATTTGGAATATTTCAAACGTTTTGTGCACCAGGATTAAGAACCCAGGAGTCCGCTGAGAATGGATAGATATAACGAATCCAAGCCCCCTTCTCCCCCCTTTAACTCTGGCACAAGTGAACTACAAGAACTCCTCTTTCCGGAAAAACTCCTCGAATATTTTCCTGGTATATTTTATATAAGAGATACTGATTACAATCTTATCTCAATCAGTCCGGGAGTCGATAAAAAATTTGGGCTATCCAGTGAGGAAATTCTTGGGAAAAAGTGTTATGAGGTGTTTCAGCATTCCGGGTGGAGTTGTCCGGATGAATGTCCCGGAAATGTGCTCCTAACCTCTTCTGAACAGGATGAAATCTCAACCCGAACCGTGATTTCCAACATCCCTTATACAGGGGTCATGAACTTAACCATTCGCCCTATCCCACTAAGTGAAGAAGAATATGGCCTTCTTTTTTATTTACAAGAACATAAAACCGGTAAAAGAGCATCGGATTCTTCGGAAGGTGAGATAGAAGAGCTCTATCAAGAATTGAAATTAATTGATGAAATCAATCAGGCAACTCTTAAAGGAGAAACCCTTGCTCAAATCACCACTCGAATTACCGAAGCCTATGGGAAGCTGGTTGGCTCGGAATCGTTGAGTGTGTATTTCTATGACAAACAACGCCACCAGTTAACCTTGCAGAAAATCAGTATTGACCCCAAAAAACAACAGATGATCGAGAAATTAGTAGGCCGGCCCCTGAAAGATTTTGTGCCTATCCTAAAAGAAGGTTCGATTTTTAATCGGGTTATTCAGACGGGTCAAATCTTTATCACTTCTGAGCCTGATGAAATAGTAAAAATCTGGGAAGAATTCACTAACAAAGATTATCTCAAGAAGTTCATCCGTCCTGCGATGAAGATTCTCAAGATTCGAACCATTGGCCTTATCCCTATCACTTCCCGGGAAGGGACTCTGGCGCTCATCAAATTCCAAACACGTCAGGAAATAAGTTCTAAACTGTTAAAACGCTTAAAACGGTTCGGAGAACAATTAGCTAAAACCCTCATTCGCATTCAATCCGAAGAAAAACTTCACAAATTGTCCCGAGCTATTGACAACATTTCCTCTGCCATTATGATTTCAGGTAACCAGGGTGAAATTGAATATGTCAATGCTGCCTTTAGCGAAGGACTGGGATTGAAATCATCAGAAATCATCGGAAAAAAATTGGTTGAAGTATTATCGAGCTATATCCCACCCCATTTTTATAAAGAAATTGAGGAATACGCCAACAAAGGCAAAGAATGGCGAGGTGAATTCTCATTACAAAAAGGCTCCTTAAAAAAATGGCTATCCATCCGGGTCACTCCCCTTAAATTTGAATCGGAAGAAGCACCCAATCTCATCTGGGTCATTGATGATCAAACACGACATAAGATGATTCTGGAGGAGCTGAAAAAGTCGGAGGAAAAATACCGAAAACTGTTTGAAGAAACCAAGGATGTCGTATATCTCAGTTCCCCTGAGGGTCGCTTTATTGACATAAACCGGGCGGGAGTAGAATTGTTTGGATATGCTTCCAAGGAAGAAATGCTCAATATCGACATCGCCCGGGATTTATATGCCAAACCTGAAGATCGAGAAAAATTCATCCAAATCATAGCCCGTGAAGGTCACGTTGTTGATCAGGAAGTGGAATTAAAAACCAAGAATGGGCAATTGCTGCGGGTGTTATTAACAGCCACGGCAGCCCGTGATCAAAACGGTAAGATTATCGGGTATCATGGCATCATGCGTGACATCACCGAAAAACGACAACTGGAAAAACAATTACTGCATTCCCAGAAAATGGAAGCGATTGGTACACTGGCCGGAGGGATTGCCCATGATTTCAACAATGTACTGGCTGCGATTCTGGGGTATAGTGAATTGGCTTTGATGGATGCTCCACATGGAAGTCGCCTCTATAAAAACCTCGATGAAATTTACCAGGCTGCGCTTCGTGCCAGTCAGTTAGTACAGCAAATTTTAACCTTCAGCCGCCAAAAAGAGGAAGAACGCCGCCCCATTCAGATTCATTCCATTATCAAAGAAGCGCTTAAACTGTTGCGAGCTTCTCTACCGGCAACCATAGAAATCAAACAGAATATTCCATCCAACTGCGGATATGTTGAAGCCAATCCCACCCAAATCCATCAGGTGATTATGAACCTTTGTACCAATGCCTACCATGCCATGCGCCAGAAAGGAGGGGTACTGAAAGTAAAACTGGAAAATGTCACAATCGATGAAAAAATCGCTTCCATATCTCCCAATCTCCAAACCGGAGATTACCTGAAGATTACGGTTAAAGATACGGGGCATGGCATCGATCCGGAGATTCTGGATCGCATTTTTGAACCCTTCTTTACCACTAAAACTCCTGATGAAGGGACCGGAATGGGATTAGCTATGGTTCACGGGATTGTAATGGCGCATAAAGGTCATATCCAGGTCGATAGCACACCGGGGAAGGGAACGACTTTCTCCATCTTTTTGCCCATCGTTCCCGATGCTCAGGTTCAGCGCAAACAAGCAAACTATTCCGTTCAACGGGGGAATGAACATATTTTATTGGTGGATGATGAGAGAAATATCGTTGAAGTGGATAGGCAGATTCTGGAAAATTTCGGATATAAGGTGACGGCCACCACCAGCAGTAAAGAAGCCATTAACATTTTTAAAAAACATTTTAAGGATATTGATCTGGTCATCACCGACCTGACCATGCCAGGCATGACCGGTTTGGAATTGGCTGCGGAATTAAAGAAAATCTGTTCAGAAGTACCGATCATTCTCATTTCCGGATATAATGAAATGGTGAGTTTCGAAAACCTGAAAGAGGCCGGAATTGCCCGATTCATTTTAAAACCGTTTACCGCTTTTCAACTTTCTCAGACCATCCGAGAAGTCATTACCCATCGAAACTAATTGAGTTATCCCCGCACATCTATCCTTCATCCCGGAAATCTTTTTTAAAATTAAATTCCCTTTTTAACTTGACCTTTCCTTCGCTAAATTTTTGTCTTTTACAAATTCAAACAAGGGAGTCCATCATGAGCAATCCGATTGTTGAATGCGTTCCCAATTTTTCCGAAGGTCGAGATAAGGGCGTAATTGACCAGATTACCGCAGAAATCAAAAAAGTATCCGGTGTCCAACTTTTGTCTGTGGAGATGGGTGCAGATGTCAATCGCACTGTGGTCACCTTTATCGGTTCTCCGGACGCTGTGAAAGAAGCCGCCTTTAATGCTATCAAGAAGGCGGCGGAGTTAATCGATATGAGTAAGCATAAAGGCGCCCATCCCCGGATGGGAGCTACGGATGTCTGCCCCTTTGTTCCGGTAAATGATATCACCATGGAAGAATGCGTGGAAATTTCCCGAGAAGTAGCCAAACGAGTGGGAGAAGAACTGGGCATCCCGGTCTATTTGTATGAGGAATCCGCGTCCACCCCTGAACGCCGCAGTCTGGCCACCATTCGCGCGGGTGAATATGAAGCACTCCCCCAAAAATTAAAAGATCCTAACTGGAAACCGGATTTTGGACCGGCTGAATTTAACCCTCGCAGTGGTGCAACCGTCATTGGTGCCCGGGAATTTTTAATTGCCTATAACATTAATTTGAACACCCGTGATAAACAACTGGCCATGGATATTGCCTTTGAATTGCGAGAAAAAGGACGCAGTGTCCGCACAGGCAACATTCATCCCGTCTATATG